>JBKPLV010000165.1:0-17245 GCA_046731795.1 Actinomycetota bacterium
GGGCTGGGGAATCCGCAGCAGCAAGCCGCGGACGCTAGACGATCAGAATTCCCCGTCCCGCACGAGTGCCAGCTCCGGCTGCGCCGCCAGGATGAGCATGGCGTGGCTCCAGCCGAGCGGCACGACCCACGCCGGCTCGCAGTCGCGCGTGACCTGCTCCAGCAGCAGCCCCGGGGACGTCTGGCGTCCTGCGGCGCAGTCGAGCTCCGCAACCAGGTCGAGCGCCCTGGGAGCGCCAGCCGAGCTACGTCGTCCGCCCGGAGCTCCGGGTCGCCGGCTCCACCGTGTCGCCGCCTTCCAGCGCGCGGGCCACGTCGTAGAAGTCGTCGAACGGCTCGAACGGGACGCCTCGCGCCGAGAGGTACTCCGCGAGCCCGTCGCGGGCGAAGACGCGGCTCGCCGCCTCCGCCACGCAGCGGTCGGAGAAGCCGTCGCCGACGTAGACGAACGTTCCGATGCTCGCGACGTCGGCTCGCTTGCACTGCTGACCGCAGATGTCGCACACGGCGTCCGAGCGGAAGACGGCGCGCCAGCCCTCCGGGCGCGGGTCGAGGCGATTGGCCAGCACTTCGACCTCGATGCGCTCCCGCTCGAGCACGGGCTCGATGAGCTCCCGAAAACCACTCGAGACGACGAGCGGTCGGTATGCGGCGACGAGCTCGGCGAAGCCCTCGCGAATCGTCACGTGGTCGCGCACCCATGCGACGACCTCGCCGAGCGGGGCACGGATCGTCTCGAACTCGAGGGCGATGACCTCGTGCAGGGTCAGCGACCGCCCCAGCTCCTCCTCGGCCCGCTCGTAGACGCCGACGTCGCCGAACTCGAGCAGGACGAGGTGGAGGCCGTCGACCTCCGTCACCGTCCCGTCCCAGTCGACGACGAGCCGTGCGCGCATCGGCGACTCTTAGCAGCCGCGAGATCCGGCGCGCGCCGCACACGTGAAGCATGCGACGGTGAGCCTGGAAGCGCTTGTCGCGGCGCGTGTGGCTCCTCACGCCCGCCCGCTGCCGGCTCTACCGCGGCGACGCGTGCGGCGACAGCAGGGCGGGCCTGCCGTGCATCCCTGATGGTCAGCCAGTCGACTGCGCGAGCATGCCGATCCCGTCGACCTCGATCTCGACGGCGCTTCCCGTATTGATTGCATCCACGAGGCCGCACGCCGGCCCGGCGATGAGGTCGCCCGGGTAGAGCCGCGTTCGCTCGCCGGCGAGTGCCAGCGCGTCGTCCCAGGCGAAGCCGGGAGCGACCTGGCGCAGGCGCTCGCGGCCGTCCACCCGCACGATCTGGACGCACGCGGCGGGGTCGAACGCGTCGGCCGTGACCGCGACGGGGCCGACGCCGAGAGCGAAGTCGCGGTCCTTGGGAGGCCGTCGCGTCGGATCCCTCCACTCCGCGAGGATCGTGAAGGCAACGAGCGCGCCCTCGGCGCCGATGACCGCGGCGAGCCGAGGCGCGAGCGCGAGCTCGGGTGCGGCCGCGATTTCCGCGAGCGGCCCGCGCACCGCCGCGGGATTCGCGAATGCGAACGACTCCGCGTCGTCGAAGACGCGGATCGCCGGCGGGTGCAGCACCGGCGCGAGCAGGCAGACGTCGGCGAGCGGGTACTCCGCGTGCTCTCGGGCCGACCCGCCACCGGTGAAGAAGGACTGGAGCGTCTGCGCCGCGAGCTGGACGACCCGTCCGTCCTCGACGCGACCGACCCAGCCGCGCTCCAGCGGATGCCCGACCGGATGGAACATGCAGAGTCTCAAGGCTCGGTGTGTACCACTACCTCGGCGACCGTCGGTACGGCATCGCGCACGCGCTCCTCGATCGCGCTCGCGCGCCCATGCGCCTCGGCTAGCGATTCTCTGCCGCCGAGGGCGAGCGTGAGGAACACGACGATCCCGTCGTCGGTGCGCACGCACCGCACCTCGCGCGCCTCGACGCCTGCCTCCTCGCGCACGGCCCGCTCGATGAGGGCGGGATCGATGTCGACCTCCTCGGCTGAGGCGGTCTCGGCGAGTGGCTCGAGGTGCGTTTGCACCGTCCGCACCTCGGGCACGTGGCTGCGGATCGCCTCCTCCACGTGCTCGGCGATCTCGTGCGCGCGCTCCAGCGAGAGCTCACCGGGCAGCTTCAGGTGCAGCGAGACCTCGATCCTGCCATCGACGTCGAGGACGCTCAGGTTGTGGATCTCCCGAACCTCCGAGACGGTGAGCGCCGCCGCGAGGGCCCGCTCCCGGATCCCGTCGCCGTCGCCCCTCGGCTCCACGTGCACCACGACGTCGATCTCGGGCAGAGTCTCGTGCAGAGCCTGCTCCACCCGGTCGGCGGCGGCGTGACCCTGGCCGATCGCCGCACCCGGAGCGACGCCGATGACCACGTCCGCGAAGTGCTTCCCACCGGCGCGGCGCAGGCGCAGCCGTCGCAGCTCCACCGGTGGATCGAGCCGCGCGATCGCGCTCCGAGCCCGGCGCGTGTCGTCCTCGGGGGAGCGGTCCATGAGCACGTCGACGTTCTGGCGCGCGAGCCCGATCGCGGCCGAGACGACGAGGACCGAGACGAAGAGCGCGGCGATGGAGTCCCCCGACGGGAAGCCGAGCGCAGCCAACGCGAGACCGGCGAGGACAGCGAGGGTCCCGGCGAAGTCGCTGGCGAAGTGCAGCGCGTTCGCGAGCAGGGCGTCGCTGCGGTAGCGGCGGGCGCCGCGCAGAGACACGGTCGTCCGCGAGCCGTCGATCACGAGCACGAGCGCGACCGCGCCGAAGGTGAGCCAGGTCGGGTCGACGTCGAACTCGACGACGCCGGCGAGTCGCAGGATCGCCACGAGCGCGATCGCGACGCTGACGGCAACCAGAAACCCGGCCTCCGCCAGCGCGGCGAGGTTCTGCGCCTTGGCGTGGCCGTACGGGTGCCCGCGATCGGCCGGGCGCACCGCCACCGAGACGGCGAAGAAGGTCAGGAGCGCAGCTGCCAGGTCGGTGCCGGAGTGCGCCGCTTCGGCGAGGAGCCCGAGGCTCGAGCTGCCGAGGCCCGCGGCGAGCTTGATCGCGACGAGGAGGCAGGCCGCCGCGACCGAGACGAGCGCGGTGCGCCGTTGGGGTGACATGAGGCGAAGGCTACGAGGTCGGCCAGTCGCGGCGTCCAGCGCCTCCCGCTCCGGGCGTACCGGTCCAGGCGCTCTCAGAGATTCCCGCGGAGAGCCTGCTCGCGCTCGATCGCCTCGAACAGCGACTTGAAGTTGCCGAGGCCGAAGCCGCGCGAGCCGTGGCGCTCGATCACCTCGAAGAAGAGCGTCGGGCGGTCCTGCACGATCTTCGTGAACAGCTGCAGGAGGTAGCCCTCCTCGTCGCGGTCGACGAGGATCCCCATCGCGCGCAGATCCTCCCAGCTCTCCTCGATCTCGCCCACGCGCTCCTGGACGATGTCGTAGTACGTGTCCGGCGTCGCGATGAAGAGGACGCCGTGCTCGCGCAGGGCCGCGACGGTGCGGACGATGTCGTCGGACTGCATCGCGATGTGCTGCACGCCGGGGCCGCCGTGGAACTCGAGGTACTCCTCGATCTGGCTCTTCCGCTTCCCCTCGGCAGGCTCGTTGATCGGGAACTTGATCTTCCCGGCGCCGTCCGTCATCACCTTCGACATGAGGGCGGAGTACTCGGTGGAGATGTCCTCGTCGGAGAAGTGCGTGAGCTGGGTGAAGCCGAGGACGCGGGCGTAGAAGTCGACCCATTCGTCCATCCGGCCGAGCTCGACGTTGCCCACGACGTGGTCGAGCGCGATCAGCCCCATGCCGCGGGTCGGCCTGCCGTTGGGGGACACCGCCTGGAACCCGGGCAGGTACGGGCCGGAGTACTCGGAGCGGTTGACGAACGAGTGCACGTTGTCGCCGTAGGTCGCGATCGCCGCGATCTCGACGCGCCCGTGGTCGTCCTCCTCCCAGTGCGGCTCCACGACGCCCCGCGCACCGCGCTGCACGGCCTGGCGGTACGCGTTCGTCGCGTCCGGCACGGTCAGCGCCACGTCACGGACGCTGTCGCCCTTGTTCGCGGCCCAGCGGCAGATGTCGGAGTCGGCGCGAAGACCGCTCGTCAGCACGAAGCGGATGTCTCCCTGCTCGAGAACGTACGACGCCCGGTCGCGAACGCCCGTCTCCGGCCCCGCGTACGCCGTCTGAGAGAACCCGTACGCGTGCTCGTAGAAGTACGCCGCCTGCTTGGCGTTCCCGACCCAGATCTCGATGTGGTCCCACCCGTCGATCGGCATGAAGTCGTGTTCGCTCATGGGCCGATTCTAGGACGGCTGCGCCGCGGGCGGCGGCGGGCGGCGGCGCATGATGAACAGCCCCGCTCCGATGAAGAGCCCGCCGATGATCTCGAGGATCCCGAACGGCTCGGAGAGCAGGATCACGGCCAGCATGGCCGCGAGGAAGGGCTCCACGTTCGCAGCGAGCGTGGCGCGGTTCGCTCCGATCCGGTGTATCGACCTGAACCAGAGGATGTTCGTGAGGACCAGCGGCCCGACGGTCGCGAAGGCGAGCATCGGCCAGATCTCCCAGCCGAGGCTCCAGCTCTGGTCACGAGTCTGCGCGAGTCCGGAGAGCGCAATCACGATCCACGCTGCAGGAATCACGATCGCACTGACGCGGGTCGGGGAGTACGAGCGCATGAGCGGCGCCAGGATGACCGAGTACGCGGCCCAGGTCGCAGCCGTCGCCAGGCCGAGAGCGATCCCTCCGATGTCCCCCGAGAACGACTCCCCGACGCCCAACGCGACGAGGCCGACGCCCGCGAACGAGACGAGCGCAGCGACCCAGAACCTGCCGGTCGCCCGCTCTGTGCCGAGCACGAGCCCGAACAGCGCCGCGAAGATCGGGATCGCTCCGAGGAGAAGCCCGATCGTGGACGCAGTCGTGAGATCGAGCGCGAACACGAAGCAGAGCTGGTTCAGGGCGAGCGTGAGCGCGGCGAGAGCCACTCGCGCGAGGTCGGCACGAGCGATCCGCAGCGTCCGCTCGGCGACGAGGGCGAGGCCGACGAAGACGAGTCCCGCAAGCCCGTAGCGGATCGTGGCGTACGCGAGCGGCGCCACTCCGTGCTCGAGGATGTATTTCGTGACGCTGACGTTCAGCGCCCACAGGACGACGGTCCCGAGCAGCATCAGCTCGACGGTGGAGGGCCGTCGCACGTCCTAGTACTCGAATCCGAGCTCGCGGAGCTGTGCGTCGACGGTTCCCGGCCAATCCGTGTTCGTAGCCGGGCTTGCCGGGCTCGGGTGGAGGATGCAGCCGAGCTCGAACTGCGGGCCGAGAGCTCGCCGTGCCGCCTTCTCCGCGAAGCGGCCGACGCCGACGACGAGTCGCGGGCGCAACACGTCGACGACCTTCGTGAGCGCCTCGTCGCAGACGCGGTAGAGCTCCGTCCGCTCGCTCGGCGCGAGCTTGTCCGGGGTGAGGTTCCTGCCGGTCTCCTCCATGAACACGAGCGGGCACCAGTTCGCCACGAAGACGCGGGCGAAGAAGCGCTCCGCCGTTCCGAAGCGCTCGCGCGCCCAGCCCCAGAAGCGCGTCCCGCTCACCTCGGACCGCGGGCACGCGAAGCCCGTGATCGGACGCCGCGGATGCTCGCGCGCCGGCTTCCCGACAGGCCCCGTGATCCCGAGGAAGTCACGGACCATCGCGACGTCGCCGAACGGCACGCCGGTCTGCGCCATCCCGAACGGGCCGGGGTTCATGCCCACCAGGACGAGTTCGCGCGGGGACGCTGCTCCCCAGCGCTCGAGGTACGCCTGATGCGGCGCCCACGCGTAGTCGAGTGGGTTGTAGACGTACGCCACCGACGGGAAGGCGAGGGCGTCCACCTGCGCTGCGAGCGCCCGGCTGATCTCGACGAGCGGAGTCATGCCGGAGTCCTATCCGACCGGCCAGGCGGCGCCGTTAGGCTGTCTGCATGGTCGAGCCGACGCGCGACGACATCGACGCCCTCGTCGGGCCCGCGACCCCGCATTTCGCCTATCAGCTCCGCGCACGCGTCCGCGAGCTGATCGAGGATCTCCCGGACGACCATCCGGTGCGGCGCTACGGCGAAGAGAAGATGGAGCTGCTCGACCGCCTCGGCCACGCCTCGTCGTTCGCGGCGGACGGCCCGCGCGAGCCACTGAGCCGGATCGGATGGGAGACCATCCCGTCCTCGGCGCCCGCGTACGAACCGCTGCCACGCCGGGCGGAATGACCTTCGAGGGCGCTTCGGTCCTCGTGACCGGAGGGTCGCGCGGCATCGGGAAGGCGATCGCGCTCCGCTTCGCGGCGCTCGGCGCCTCGCGCGTCGCGATCGGCTACATGCGCGGCGATACGCCGGCAGAGGAGACGGCGGAGGAGCTGCGAGCCCTCGGCGCCGAGCCGGTGCTCGTGCGCGGCAACGTGGCGTCGGCCCGGGTCGCCGACGAGGTGGCCACGCTCGGCCGGCTCGACGTCCTCGTGCACGCGGCGGCGACCGGTGTCATCCGCCCGGCGCTCGAGACGGACGACAAGCACTGGGACTGGACGCTCTCCGCGAACGCGCGCGCACTCCTCTCGCTCACGCGGGCAGCGGCGCCGGCGATGTCGGAAGGCGCGTCGATCGTCGCGATCTCGAGCCTCGGCTCGGTCCGCGTGCTCGACAACTACACGCTCGTCGGCGCCTCGAAGGCCGCGCTCGAGGCGCTCGTCCGCTACCTCGCGGTCGAGCTCGCGCCGCACGGGATCCGGGTCAACGCCGTGTCGGCGGGCGTCGTCGAGACCGGCGCGCTCGAGCACTTCCCGAACAAGGAGGCGATGCTCGAGATGGGCGCCCGCAACCCTGTGGGGCGACTCGTCTCGCCGGAGGACGTCGCGGCCGTCGTCACCTTCCTCTGCTCGCCCGAGGCGGACATGATCCGCGGGCAGACGGTGGTCGTCGACGGAGGCTGGAGCCTCCTCACGAACATCGCTACTGGCGCATGAAGCCCTGACGGGCTGCCGAGACGAGCGCGACCGCCTCGGGGAAGAGCACTCGCATCGCATCGCGGAGCGCGAGCGCCTGCGCGTCCGAAGGGCCTTCGACGTCCATCTGCCCGAGCGCCGCAGCCGTGAGCTCGACCGCCGTGTTCAGCGTCAGCGTCGCGAACTGCTCACGCTGCGTCTCCTGCACCGTCTCGGCCTGCTTCTCCGCAAAATCGCGCAGTGCCCCGAGGAGCTCCTCGGGATCGCCGCCCCCGAAGGGGAAGAAGCCGCCACTGCCTTCCACGAGGACTCAGGTTACGCGATGGCGACCGAGCTCCGTTCGTCGAGGTGCCCGCAGCATCGTCGCGGTTCAAGTCGCCACGCGATAGAGGAAGCCACCCGTGTTGTCGGCAATCCAGATCGCGCCGAGACCGGCGGCCAGCCCGTGGACGTCGATGCGCCCGCGGGCGGTCGCGACGGTCGTGACGCTCCCGTCGGGCGCGACCCGGCGCAACGCGGTCATCGTCGGGAAGCCGGTTCGATCGACAGCGGCCGTCCGTACGGGCACCCACAGAGCGCCTGAGGCCGCGACGACGTCGATGCCGGTTCCGCCGACGTCGACCCTACGCCTGATCGCTCCGCTCGTCGGATCCATCTCGACCACTCCGATGCCTCGGCCCGTGACCCAGAGCGCGTCGCCGAGGAGCGCGAGCCGCTCTGCAGCGGCGTTGCTCCCGCGCACGACCCCGAGCTTCGTCGCCTCGTTCGTCGCGGAGTCGATGCGGAAGACGGTGTTGTCCCGATGCGTGATCGCCCACGCCTGGGCGCCACGGAAGACGATGTCGGCCGGGCCGTCGCCGACCGGTATCCGAGCCAGGACCTTGTTCGTCGACGCCGAGATACGAAGGATTGCGGCGCCCTGATCGTCGGCCACCCAGACGGCGCCGGCGCCGATCCAGACGTTGTAGGCGGCGGCCCCGAGCGGGATGCGCTTGACGACGTGTCCGCTCGCCGGGTTCACCCGGTACAGCGTCGATCCGGAGTCGAGCGCCCACACCGATCCGAGGCCCGCCGCCACGGCGGTCGCCTCTCCGCCGAGGCCGACGGTCGCGGTCTTCCGGCCACCGGGCAGCCGAAGCCGAACGAGCCGCGCCTGCTCCTTGCACGCGATCCACGCGGAGCGGCCCTGCAGCGCGAGGGTCATCGTGGGCCAGTACGGGCCTGCCGCGGCACAGGCCCGGACGGCGTGTGCCTGCGGGATCTGCCCGGTGGCCGCGCTCGGCGAGCCGTGCGCCGCCACGGGAACGGCGATACCGGCGGCGACGATGATGAGCGCTGCGAGCTTCATCCGGCCTCCTGATGTAGCGACGAAGTCGCAGTACTTTATCGACGAACTCGCAGTAAGTCCAATCTATGATCTACCGGTGCCGGAGCGCACACCGAGGGAGCTCGACCTCCTTCAGGAGCTCTATTCCACAGGGCTCCTCGTCGGGCTGCTCGTCGACGCCGAGCTCGCGAGGATCGACGTGCCCGACCGCCTGTTCTCGTTCATCGGGTGGTTGACGAGGCTCCAACCCGTAACGCCGGGCGACCTCTCCGCCGAGACGGGGCTCCCGCTGACAACGATTCGTGACTACGTGCGGCGGCTCGTCGCGAGCGGCGACGTCCGCAAGGTTCCGAACCCCGCGGACGGACGCTCGTACCACCTCGTCCTCACCGCGAAGGGGCAGCGCATCGCCGACCGCGGCCTGACTGCCGTCGTGTCGGCGTTCGAGGCGGTCGACCGCCACCTCCAGCGCCCGGCCAGCGAGCATCTCGACGCGATGCGAGAGCTCCGGGAGGCCGTGCGGCTCGCGCTCGCGGAGCAGACTCAGGCCTCGAGCTCGACGAGATAGCCGGCCTCGACCTCGCGCTGAAGCTCCTGCACCGCGCCCTGCGCCGCTTTAAGAGCCGCCGCGAAGGCCGATGCTCCCCCCGGATCCAGCTCCTGCTCGAGACGCCGAGTCGCGACGCCGATCTCGTCGAGACGTTCGGGGGTCGCGAGCTGCGGTGGCTCGCCGATCACCTCACGGAGCGCGCGCGCTGCCGCCTCGGCGTCTTCGATTCCCTCGGGAGCCTCGCGCTGGCGCAGCTCCTCGAGGCTCGCGATGAGGCCCTCGAGATCGCCTCCGCCCGCGGACTCCGCGGCGATCTCGCAGAGCGCGGCGATGGACACCGCCGCGCGCACCTCGGAACGCGCCCCGACCACGGTCCCGTCATCCCGCACGGCGAGCCAGCCGCGCGTGCCGTCGGCTCCGTCGATCGAGCAGACGTAGAGCCGGAGGCCCGGCTGAGGCTCGGTCGGGAGCACGCCGGAGACGCTCGAGCCGGCCTCGACCGCCGCGAGCGCGTGCTTCGCGGCCCGCTCGAGCTCGGCGTCCATGGTCATGTCGCCACAATAGGCAGCGTGGCGACAGTCGACGCCAAGGAGCTGTTCGCGCCCTTGGGCCCGTCGTACGACCGCGTCGGCGCGGCGCTCTCGTTCGGCCAGGACCCGCGCTGGCGTCGCTTCCTCGTTTCGAGGCTGCCGCGGGACGGCGGCCACGTCCTCGACGTGGCGACCGGGACCGGCCTCGTCGCGGCGGAGCTGCTCGCGCGCGGGTTCGAGGTCACCGGCGTAGACCAGAGCCCCGACATGCTCGCGCGCGCGCGTGAGCGGTTCGGGCCGCGCGTCGAGCTCGTCGAAGCATCGGCCGAGAATCTTCCTTTCACAGACGGCACCTTCGACCACCTGACCGTTACGTATCTCCTGCGCTATGTCGCCGATCCGGCGGCGACGCTCGCCGAGCTCGCACGGGTGGTGCGACCGGGTGGAGTTGTCGCGTCGCTCGAGTTCGGCGTGCCGACGGGCCTGGTGCGGCCCGCGTGGGAGTTGTACGTCAGAGTGGGGCTGCCGCTCGCCGGCCGCGTCCTGCGGCACGGCTGGAGCGAGGTCGGCGACTTCCTCGGCAGCTCGATCCGCGAGTACTGGGAGCGCTATCCGCTCGACCGCCAGCTGGAGCTGTGGGCAGCCGCCGGGATCGCGGACGTCTCCGTCCGGGCGCTGAGCATGGGCGGAGGGGTCGTCATGTGGGGGACACGAGCGTGAGCGCTCCGTCGGCGCGGCCGTCTCCCTCGGAGCGGCCGTCGTGGTACGCGCTCGACACGGGCGGCTGGCGCGACTACGTCACCCTCCTCCACCTGCCGTACACCGCGTGGCATCTCTCGTACGTGGTCATCGGCGGCTGTCTGGCGCCGTTGGTCGCCTGGGGCCGCCTGGGCGCCGCGGTCGCGGCCTTCGGGCTCGCGGTCGGAGTCGGCGCGCACGCGCTCGACGAGCTGCGGGGGAGGCCGCTGCGCACGTCGATCCCAAGCCCGATCCTCGTCGGGCTCGCGTCCGTCTCGATCGCTGCCGCGTGCGCGATCGGAGTCGTCGGCGCGATCGAGTTCGAGACCTGGCTGGCCCTCCTCGTTCCGGTGGGACTCTTCCTCGTCGTGGCCTACAACCTCGAGCTCGCGGGCGGCCGCTTCCACTCCGATCTCTGGTTCGGACTTTCCTGGGGCGGCTTCCCCGTCGTCTGTGGATATGCGGCGGTCGCGGGAGACCTGGGCGCGGCTGCCTTCCTCGGCGCCGCCTTCGCGGTCCTGCTCTCGCTTGCGCAGCGCACGTTGTCGAACCACGTGCGTTTCGTTCGCCGCAAGGTTGGTGCGGTCGACGGCGAGCTCCAGCTCCGTGACGGCACCCGCCACCAGCTCGACGCCGACGGACTCATCGTCGCCGAGGAGCGTGGGCTGCGGCTGCTCGCCGCCGCCTCGGTCGTGCTGGCGGCCGGCCTCGTGGCCATGCGACTCTAGAGTGGCCGCGTGTCCACGCTCGCCTGGATCCTCGTCATCGCGCTTGCCGGCGCGATCGTTCTCTGTGTCGCGCTCGCGCTCGCGTTCCGTCGCGCTCGTGCGCGAGCCGTCCGCACCGAGCAGCTGGTGACCGAGGCGCGGCGCGCCGTGCGCGCGGCCGCCGAGGAGGAGTCCGGCGTTCAGTCCGAGCAGCTGCGCGTGGCGATCGCGCGCGCGCACGCCGACTCGCTCTCGGCGTACGTCGCCGAGGAGCGCCGGCTCTCCGATCAGCGCCGCGGAGAGCTCGCAGTGCGAGAGCGCGAGCTCTCGGACGCGATGGCCGAGCTGGTCGCGGCGGTCGAGCAGCGAGTGGAAGAGCGGCTGCGCGCCTGGGAGTCCGACCTCGAGCGCGCCCAGAACGCACTCCAGGGCGCCGTGTCGACGCTCGAGCAGCGGATGCGCCAGCGGATCGCCGAGGTCGAGGGTCGGATCACCACCGAGTCGGACGAGCTGAACGCCGTCATCGACGACCAGCGCGCGGCGGCCGTCCGCCTGCGCGAGGAGCTGGAGACGAGCGCCCGCGACTCGCTCGCGCGAGCCCTCGAGGAGCTGCAGGCGCAGGCAGACGACAGGCGCCGTACGGTCGACGAGGTGAACGAGCGCCTGCGCCAGCACGAGCACGCGGTCTCCGAGCAGGTCGACCGCGCGGAGAGCGAGGCACGCTCGCGGATCGAGCTGGAGTTCGCCGAGGTCGAGCGCCGGCAGATCGAGCAGCTCGAGCGGGCGACTGCCCGCGAGATCGACGCACGCAGTGAGGCCGGAGCGCTCGAGTTCGAGAACCGGATGCGCGCGATTCGCGAGGAGGCCGCCGATCGTCTGCGGGAGGAGCTCGATCGGATCGCCGAGTCGTTCCTCCGCCGGGCGGACTCGCTCATCGCCTCGGAGCTGCAGCGAGCGGTCACCTCGGCCTCCCAGCGCCTCGACGACCGCATCATCGAGCTCGTGCGCCAGCAGGAATCGGAGCGCGCGGCAGGCTGACGGGCGTGAAGGGAAGGCCGCCGTGACGGCGAATGCCCGCGCATGGCCGAGACGACCGAGACGCCTCTCTGGCACGAGAACGAGCCCGCGAAGGTCGAGAGCTGGCGGCTCCACGTCCTCCTCGAGGCCGGCTACCCCGTCCACCTCGCGGAGCGCATCGCCGCCAGCGAGGTCGATCTCCACGACGCCGTCCAGCTCGTCTCGAGCGGGTGTGACCCGGTGACGGCGACCGAGATCCTGCTGTAGCAGGCCGCGCGCGGCGCGAGCCGCCAGGATTCGTGGATGGACGAGGGACTCGTGCTGCTCCTGGTCGGCGCCGTCCTCGCCGCGAGCGTGCTCGTCGCCCTCGGCTCGGCGCGGACCGGCGTCCCCGTCCTCGTCGCGTTCCTCGTGCTCGGGATGCTCCTCGGCTCCGACGGACCCGGCGGGATCGAGTTCGACGACGTGGAGCTTGCCCGCACCGTCGGGATCGTCGGCCTCGCCCTCATCCTCTTCGAGGGCGGGCTGCAGACTTCGTGGCGTCGCCTGCGCAGCGTCGCCGTCCCGGCCGGGCTGCTCAGCACGGTCGGCGTGGTCGTGACCGCGCTGCTGACGGGCCTCGCGGCGCAGGCACTCTTCGATCTCACGTGGCTCGCGGCGATCCTGCTCGGCGCCGTCGTCGCGTCTACCGACGCTGCGGCGGTGTTCGCGACACTGCGCTATACGAGGCTCAGGCGCCGGGTCGCCCGGACGCTCGAGGCTGAGTCAGGGGGCAACGACCCGATGGCGATCGCGCTCACGCTCGGACTCATCGCCTGGATCGAGAGCCCAGACAGCAAGGGATTCTGGGATCTCGCACTCCTCGTCGTGCGCCAGCTCACGCTCGGCCTCGCCGTCGGGGTCGTCCTCGCCGTGGCCGCGACCTGGGTCTTCGCGCGCCTGCCGCGATCGGTCGGCCCGTTCGCGCCCGTCGCGTCGCTCTCCGCGGCCGGGATCTCGTTCGGGGCGGCGGACGTCGTGGGCGGCAGCGGCTTCCTCTCCGTCTACCTCGTCGGCCTTGCCATCGGGAGCACACCGTCACCCTTTCGGCGCCAGCTCGTCGGCTTCCACGAGGGGGTCGCATTCGTCGCGCAGGTCGTGCTCTTCGTCGTCCTCGGCCTCCTCGTGTTCCCGCACGAGCTCGCGGACGTCGCCCTGTCGGGGCTCGCCCTCGCGGGGCTCCTCGTGCTGATCGTACGGCCCGCGGCGGTCTGGGTCTCGACGGCCTTCAACGACTTCACCCGGCCCGAGAAGGTCCTGCTGGGATGGGCAGGTCTGCGGGGAGCCGTGCCGATCGTGCTCGCCACCTTCGTGCTCTCCTCGGACGTATCGAGCGCCGACACGATCTTCAACGCCGTCTTCTTCGTCGTCCTCGTCTCCGCGGTGCTGCAGGGCACGACGCTCGAGTGGGTCGCGGGGCGGCTGGGCCTCCTCGCCCCGATCACGCGCAGGCACGAGGCACCGATCGAGCTCGGTGAGTCGAGCACGCTCGACCTGCTCGACTTCGTCGTGGCCGAGGATCACGCAATCGCGGGAGCGGCGGTGCGCGAGGTCGGCCTGCCGCGGGCGGCGATCATCGCGGTCGTCGTCCGCAACGACGTCTCGATTCCCCCGCGCGGCAGCACGGTCATCGAGCCCGGCGACCATCTCTACGTCCTCGCGCCCCACGACCTGCGGCCCGCGATCGAGGACGCTTTCACCCGCTGGCAGCGCCGGGTCTAGATGGAAACGGATCTCAGCTGCGGAGGTAGCGCTCTCGCAGCGCAACGCTCGCGCGTGCGGGGAGGGCACCCGCGTCGAGGAGCTGCTCGAGCGTCAGCGACGAGAAGGTCGACTCGTCTCCGAGGAGCCCGCGATAGCGCTCACAGCCCTCGGCGTAGTCCGCGTTCCCGGCCGGGTGGACGACGACGTAGCGGCCCCAGCGCCACGCGTTGCTCGGGTGCTGCAGCATCGACAGCAGGAGGAGGTGCTCGAGCCACATCAACGCGAGCCCCGACCTCCCCTTCACCTCGTCGGTGGCTCCCTTCGCGAAGGCCCCGGACCTCTTTGCCACTTCCAGGTAGCGGGCGAGGTTGCTCGGCTTCGGGGTCTCGGGCTTCGTCCACTCGTGGTACGTGACGGCGATGCCGAGAATCCCCTGCCCGCCGCCCTCGAGGTCGAGCACGAGCGCGACGTCGAACGCGCGCAGGCTGTTCAGGTACTCGGGGTCGAGGCGGCCCGGCGAGTGCGCGAAGCGGACATCGGAGACGGAGCCGGGCGCGTCGGGCCACAACGCATGTACCGCCGTGTCAGCCTGAGCGAGATCGGCCGCGAGGTCGCCGAAGAGATTGAACGCCAGGGCCGGCGACCAGAGGAGGTCCGCCCACACGCGCTGATGGTCGAGGGTCTGGTGCCGCTCGACGGCGGACATTCGCCTTCTCGCCGCCTCGAGCGCGCCCGGTGTGAGGAAGTTCGCTCCGGTCTCACGTGCGTAGTCGAGCGGCAGGCGGCTTCCGAGGGGGCGGAAGGGCTTGCCTTCTCGCGGCACGATCGGCTGCGAGCCGATCGGATGACCGTGTGCCTCGCGCCAGCGCGCCTGCTGGAGGCGCACCGCTCGACGGAACTCGGTCATCGCTGGGCGTCCGGGCACGCGGTCGTCGTTTTCCCAGCAGTGCAGGGCTTCGAGCTCCTCCTGCGTCGGCCCGCCGTCTCCTCCGGCCCCCATGTGCCGATCGTAGAGCCGCTCGCGTAGCCTGGCGACGTGGCAAAGGTGGAGCACACCCTCTACGGTGACCGGAAGGTCTTCACCGTCTCCGCCTTCAACCGCGGGATCGGCATGCACCTCGGCCGCCTGCCGACCGTCTGGGTCGAGGGCGAGGTCCAGGAGCTGCGGCGCAACCAGGCCTGGGCGAACGTCTTCCTCACCCTCAAGGATCCAAAGACGGGAGCCACGCTCCCGGTCACGATCGCGCGACGCATCTACGACCGGCTCGAGCTCGCGCTCGACGAGGGCGAGTCGGTGCACGTCGCGGGCCGAGCCGAGCTCTTCGAGCAGAAGGCGGAGCTCGCGTTTCGGGCGACGACGATCGAGCGGGTCGGGCTCGGGGCGCACCTCCTCGCGCTCGAGCAGCTGAAGCGAGCGCTGGCGGGTGAGGGCCTGTTCGCGGCGGACCGCAAGCGCCGCCTCCCGCGCGTTCCGCGGGCGGTCGGGATCCTCACCGGGGCCGACGCCGCCGCGCGCGGCGACCTCGTCACGACGATCGGCGCGCGCTTCCCCGCGACGAAGGTCGTCCTCGTCGAGACCCGCGTGCAGGGGAAGGGCGCCGCCCGCGCGATCGTCGCGGCCCTGTCCGCGCTCACGCATCATCCGGAGGTCGACGTCGTCGTCCTCTCCCGCGGCGGCGGAAGCTTCGAGGACCTCCTCCCGTTCAGCGACGAGGCGGTGGTCCGAGCCGTGGCCGCCTCCCGCGTCCCCATCGTCTCCGCGGTCGGGCACGAGCAGGACACGCCGCTGTGCGACCTCGCCGCGGACGTACGCGCCGCGACCCCGACTGCAGCCGCGACCCTGGTCGTGCCGAGCCTCCTCGAGACCGAGGCAGCGCTGACCGCCACCCGCCGCCGCCTCGAGCTCGCCGCCCATGCGCAGCTGGAGCGGACTCGGAGCAGGCTCGAGCGCCAGCGCGAGCGGCTGCGAGTCGCGCCGCGGCTCCTGCTCGAGCGCCGCCGTGCCTCGCTCGACCATGCAGGGGCGCGGCTGCAGGCGCTCTCCCCCCTCGCCACGCTCGGTCGCGGCTACGCGATCGTCCGCTCGGGTGCGGACGCGCTTCGCGACGCCGCGCACGTGCAGCCGGGTGCGACCCTCGACGTCCAGCTCGCCGCGGGGTCGCTGGAGGCAGCGGTCACGGAGGTGCACCCAGCGCCGTGAGCGAGCAGCGGTCCTTCGAGGAGCTGCAGCGGGAGCTCGAGGAGATCGTGACGCGGCTCGAGCGCGGCGACGTGCCCGTGGACGACGCGATCGCCCTCTTCCGCCGCGGCGAGGAGCTCTATGCCGCGTGCGTCGAGCGCCTCAAGGGAGCGGAGCTGCGAATCGAAGAGCTCACTCCCGAGGAGCCGCGGACGTGACACGGACCGGCCCGTTCGTGTATGAATCGCCCCATGGCGAAGCCGAGCACCGCGCTTCTTCGTAACGTCCGCCTCTTCTCCGACCTCGACGAGCGGGATCTCGAGAGTCTCGCGGACGAGTTCAACGAGCGCAGCTTCTCGGCCGGCCAGAAGATCGCGCTCGAGGGCGAGGGCGGCCTGATGTTCTTCGTCGTCGAGAACGGCGAGCTCTCCGTCGAGGTGCACGGCGAGTCGGTCTCGACGATGGGCCCGGGGTCGGCCTTCGGCGAGATCGCGCTGATCGACCGCCGGCCGCGGACGGCCACGGTCACCGCAGTGACCGACGTCACGGCGTATGGCCTGCCGGTGTTCGTCTTCCGGCCGTTCGTCGAGGCGCGACCGCAGGTCGCGTGGAAGCTGCTCGAGGCGATGGCCGACCGCCTCGCTGCCGCCGAGTCGCGCTCGGCCGCCTAGCCGCAGAGCCGCCGGCCGAGCTCCTCGAGGTCCTCGCGCGCTCGCGCCGGGTCGCCCGAGAGCGCGACTGTTTCCGCCCCAGGTACCTCGTCGAGCACACGGCCGCCGAAGACGACGCAGCCTACTCCGGCTGCTCGGCAGCGAGCGGCTACGACTCCCGGCGCTTTCCCCTCGGCCGTCGTCGCGTCCACCTGCCCCTCGCCCGTGATCGCGAGCTCACATCCGGCGAGCCGGTCCTCGAAGCCGATGAGGTCGAGGACCTCCGGCGCGCCGGGCACGAGGTTCGCGCCGAGCGCCGCGAAGGCCGCGCCGAGTCCGCCCGCGGCGCCCGAGCCGGGCAACGAGGCGTAGGGCGCGAGCTCCGCCATCGCGACGAGCCGGCGCTCGAGCACCGCGACACCCGCTGCGGACGCGCCCTTCTGCGGGCCGAACAGCCGGGCTGCGTCGGCGAGCTCGGTGCGCACGTCGCAGAGAACGGTCGTTGGGACGTGGAGCTCGTTCACCACCTCACGCATGCCTGCGCCGCCATCGACCGTCGCGCTGCCGCCGAGCCCGACCAGGAGTCCCCGAGCGCCCGCCCGCTGCGCCGAGAGCACGAGCTCGCCTAGCCCGCGGCTGGAGGCGACGAGCGGGTCGCGCTCGTCCTCGGCCAGCAACGGGAGCCCAATCGCCGACGCGGACTCGACGACCGCGCGACCATCCGGGAGCAGCAGCCAGCGCGCCGAGACGGGCCGCCCGAGAGGATCCGAGACGAGGGCGTCGCGCCACTCGCCGCCGAGTCCCGCGTGCAGTGCCTCGCCCGTGCCCTCACCCCCGTCGGCGACGGGCAGCTCGACAGCGTCG
>JBKPLV010000166.1:0-4149 GCA_046731795.1 Actinomycetota bacterium
CGCGTCCCGCGGATGTGGCCGCCGATCCGGCGAAGCTCCTCGACGACGGCCTCGATGCGGTCCGATTCCTTGGCTCGCAGCTCGCCAGCGCCCCGCACGACGGTCTCGCCACGGGCGTGACAGGCCGCCACCGCGAGGATCGGGAGCTCGTCGATGAGCGACGGCACCTCCTCGGGCACGATGGTCGCACCGACGAGGTCGGAGGCGCGAACCTCGACGTCACCCGCCGGCTCGCCGCCGATCGAGCGCCGGTTGTAGATCGCGACCCGCGCGCCCATTCGCTCGAGCACGTCGAGAATCCCGGCTCGCCGCGGGTTGAGGCCGACCCCGTGCACGGTGATCGAGGAGCCCGGGACGATCGCCGCCCCTACGAGGAAGGGCGCCGCCGAGGAGATGTCTCCCGGAATCTCGACCGAGGGCAGCCGCAACGCCTCGGCGCGCTCGACCGTGACGCTCGTCGGCCGGCGCGTCACGCGCGCGCCCGCGTGCTCGAGCATGCGCTCGGTGTGGTCGCGAGTGGCGACGGGCTCCACCACGGTGGTCTCGCCGTCCGCATAGAGACCGGCGAGCAGGACGCACGACTTCACCTGTGCGCTCGCGACCGGAAGCTCGTAGTCGATCCCGCGGAGCGGACGTCCCTGGATCGCGAGCGGAAGCCGCCCGTCGGCGGTCTCGACGCCCGCGCCCATGCGCCCCAAGGGGGTGGCGATCCGATCCATCGGCCGCGCGCTCAACGACTCGTCGCCCGTGAGCTCGAACTCGTGCCATTCCTGCCCGGCGAGGATGCCCGCGAGCAGGCGTACCAGCGTTCCCGCATTGCCGCAGTCGATCGGCCCCTCGGGCGCCTGCAACCCGCGCAGGCCGACGCCATGCACAGTGAGAGTGTCGACGTCGTGCTCCTCCACCTCGACGCCGAGCGCACGGACAGCGGCGATCGTCGACTCGGTGTCTGCCGAGCGCCCGAGGCCCGAGACCCGTGTCTCCCCCTCGCAGATCGCGCCGATGAGCAGGGCGCGATGGGAGATCGACTTGTCCCCCGGCACGGCGACGTGGCCTTCGAGGGCGGCGACAGGCTCGATGCGCATGGAGGCCGAGTCTAGAGAGCGCTCCTTTGACAGCCACCCGGGGAGCGGCTACAAGAGTGGTCGTGGTCACGTCGCATCGCATGACGCTGTTCTGGCGCGGGCCCTCGACCCTGGACCTGCGCGACCGCGTGGCCTAACCTCCGCTCGGTCGCCGTACCGCGACCGAAAGGACCTCCTCGATGAACGTCTTCTCCGGCATCCAACCGACGGGTGCGAAGCACCTCGGCAACTATGCGGGCGGCTTCCGCCAGTACGTCTCGACGCAGGAGCAGGCCGCCGCGGAGGGCGGCGAGGCATTTTTCTGCATCGTCGACCTCCACTCGGTCAGCGTCGAGTACGACCCCGACGACCTGCGCGAGCGGACGCTCGACCTGTTCGCGATGCTCATCGCGACGGGGCTCGACCCCGAGCGCTCGACGATCTTCGCCCAGAGCCACGTGCCGGCTCACGCGGAGGCGAATTGGCTCCTCTCGTCGGTCTCGAGCTTCGGCGAGCTCCGGAGGATGACCCAGTTCAAGGACAAGGCCGAGCAACAGGACTTCGTGTCCGCCGGCCTCTTCACCTACCCGGTCCTCATGGCGGGGGACATCCTCCTGTACCAGACCGACATCGTCCCCGTCGGGGTCGACCAGCGCCAGCACATCGAGCTCGCCCGGAACATCGCGGAGCGGTTCAACTCGCGGTTCGGCGAGACGTTCACCCTGCCGAGCGGCGTGTATCCGGAGGTCGGCGCGAGAATCATGGACCTACAGGAGCCCGACAAGAAGATGTCGACCACCGGCGGGACGGACAACGGGACCGTCTTCATCCTCGACTCGCCCGACGAGATCCGGCGCAAGTTCAAGATCGCCGTGACCGACTCGGGGCGCGAGGTCGTCCACTCGGACGAGAAGCCGGGCGTCTCGAACCTCATCGAGATCATGACCGTGTCGACGGGCGAGTCGATCGCCGAGATCGAGGCGCGGTACGACGGGCAGGGATACGGGACGTTCAAGAGCGAGGTCGCCGACTCGGTGGTCGCCCTCGTCGAGCCCATCCAGGGCCGGTTCCGCGAGATCCGCGACGACCCGGGCGAGCTCCAGCGTCTACTCGCGCTCGGAGCCGAGAAGGCCGCGACCGCATCCCGCCCGACCCTCGAGACGATGTACGCGCGGATGGGGTTCGTGCACCTCGGCTAGAAGCCGACGGCGCGGCGAAGCGCCGCGACCTCGGCCGGCGTGAGCGAGCGCCACTCCCCCTCCGCGAGCCCGTCGAGCCGGAGCCCGGCGTAGCGCGAGCGGTGCAGGTGCCGGACCGGGTGGCCGACCGCCTCGAGCATGCGCTTCACCTGGCGCTTGCGGCCCTCGTGCAGCGTCAGCTCCACGACTCCGGGCGCCAGGACGCGTGCCTCCGCGGGCGCGGTCCGTCCGTCCTCCAGCTCGACGCCCTCCTGCAGCGCGCGCAGCGCGGCCCCATCTGGCGTTCCCTCTACCTCGGCCTCGTAGACCTTCGGCACGCCGTAACGAGGGTGTGCGAGCCGGTGCGCAAGGTCGCCGTCGTTCGTGAGCAGCAGCGCGCCCGTCGTGTCTGCGTCGAGGCGCCCGACGGGCACAACCCGTGGCTCCGACGGGACGAGCTCGACGACGGTCCGCCGGCCCTGCGGGTCGCGCGCCGTCGTCACGACTCCGGCGGGCTTGTGCAGGAGGACGTACGCGAGCGGCTGCCGCTCCACCCTCTCACCGTCGACCTCGACGACGTCGTGTCTCCCGACCACGGTGTTGAGCTCGCCGGGACGTCCGTTCACCTGCACGCGGCCGTTGCGGATCAGCTCGTCGGCTCTGCGTCGCGAGGCGATGCCGGCGCGCGCCAGGAAGGCGTTCAGCCGCATCACGCCATTCTCGCGGCGGGATAGGGTTTGCGACCGTGAGCCAGATCGAGGAGTGGAGCGACAAGCTCGCGCGGCTCGCCGTGTTCGGGGCGAACGTCCAGCCCGGGCAGCTCGTCTCGGTCACGAGCTACATCGGCAAGGAGGACCTCACCCGGCGCATCGCCCGGGAGGCGTACAAGGCGGGCGCCAAGTTCGTCGACGTTCTCTACTTCGACCAGTGGCTGAAGCGCGAGCGCGTCCAGCACGCAGCCGAGGACACGCTCGACTACATCCCCCCGTGGATGGCTCAACGGCTGCTGCACCTCTCGGACGAGCATGCCGCGCGCATCTCGCTGTCGGGGCCGCAGGCGCCGCGGGCGCTGCACGGCGTCGATCCTGCCCGGGCAGGGCGCGACCTGCTGCCGTATCTGCCCGAGACGGGCGAGGTCGTGAACCGGATGACGACGAGCTGGTGCATCGTCCCGGCGCCGACTGAGCCGTGGGCCGAGGTCGCCTACCCGGAGCTCGAGCCCGCAGAGGCGTTCGAGCGGTTGTGGGAGGACGTCGCTCACATCTGTCGGCTCGAAGCCGACCCGAACACCGCGTGGATCGAGCGCTCGGACGCCCTCAAGGCCAACGCTCAGCGCCTGACCGACCGGCATTTCGACGCGCTCCGGCTGCATGGACCGGGAACCGACCTCACCATCGGCCTCTTCGAGTCCGCGCACTGGGCGGCCGGCGACCTCGAGACGGTCGACGGGAGGCGACACTCGCCCAACATCCCGACCGAGGAGGTCTTCAGCACGCCCGATCCCCAGCGGGTGGACGGGCACGTCTCCGCGACGATGCCACTCGAGCTCTCGGGCGCGATCATCGAGGGCCTCCGTGTCGAGTTCGAGGGCGGGCGAGCGGTGAAGATCGAGGCCGACTCCGGTGCCGACACGCTCCGCGCCGTCGCGTCCCGCGACGACGGCGCGTCACGACTCGGCGAGATCGCGCTCGTGGACGGCGAAGGCCGGATCGGCCCGCTCGAGCGCGTGTTCTACGACACGCTGATCGACGAGAATGCCGCGAGCCACGTCGCGCTCGGCGGCGGCTACGAGCACCCGGTGGAGGATCCGGCCGAGGTGACCCGTGTGAACACGAGCGAGGTGCACGTCGACTTCATGATCGGCAGCCCGGAGCTCGATGTCGACGGCATCACGCGCGACGGCGAGC
>JBKPLV010000167.1:0-2925 GCA_046731795.1 Actinomycetota bacterium
ACGTCGTTCCACGCAGCGCTGGCGTGCGGCGATGCGGCCCAGGCGCTCGAGATCGTGCTCGGGAACGCGCCGGCCGCGGACGTGCTCGTCGCGATCTCGCACGAGGGCGGGACGAGGCTGACCCTCGAGGCCGTCCGGGCCTTTCCCGGCGAGACGTGGCTGATCACGGGCGCGTCGGAGTCCGCACTCGGGAGGGAGGTCGACCACGTGGTCGTCGCGACTCCTGCGATCGAGGAGAGCTACTGCCACACGGTGAGCTACACGTGCGCTGTGGCGGCGGGTCGCGCGCTCCGGGGCGAGGACGTGAGCCGGCTCGCGGCAGACGTCTTCCGCGAGCTCGATGCCGCGCCCTTGGAGGTCTCGGACCACGACCGCTTCCTCGTGGCCGGCGCGGGGCGCGACACGGCGACCGTGCTCGAAGCGGTGCTCAAGCTGCGGGAGGGCGTGCACGTGGCGGCCGAGGCACACCACACCGAGCAGCTCCTCCACGGGCACCTCGCGGCGATCGACCCCTCCGTTCGCTGCTTCGTGCTCGAAGGCGAGGGTCGCGCGGCGGAGCGTGCGGTCGACGCGATGCGCGCGCTCGGGGAGCTCGGCTGCGATGCCCTCCTCGTGCCGACGACGCATCCGGTCGTCGACATCGTGCGCTTCCAGGTGCTCACGTGCGACCTCGCCGACGCGCGCGGAGTCGACCCCGACAAGATCCGCTGGGACGAGGAGCCCTGGAACCGGGCCAGGCAGGCCCAAGATTGGACGTCGGACGAGACCTGGCCCTAGCTGCCTGCGCTTGCGCAAATTCAGCACTTCACGGCGCCGGACGATCAGTGAGGCGGTAGACGAAGCGGAGCGCCCTCCAGCGCTCGTCGATCGAGCAGCTCTTGTTGTCGACCAGCCCGTGCGCGAGGCCGATCTCCTGCACGGCTTCGAACGTGAGGTCGCTCTCGATCTTCGCCGCCTTCTTCGGCCACGCGATCCAGAGTCCGTCCGCCGGGTCGAGCGTCTCCTTCAGAGCGTCGAAGCGGCCCTCGAGGTCTGCCCGGGTCGTCGTGAAGAAGACGACGACGCCCGCGCCCGGCTTCGCGCCGAGCTTCTGCGAGAGCGGCGTCCCGGAGTAGTCCTTACCCGCGGCCATGCCACTCCGCAAGTAGCTCTGCCTCCCGCTCGGGCGTGAGGCCCGCAGCGTCGGTCGTCTCCGCCTGCTCGAGCGCGCCGCGAACGGTCTCTGCGAGTGGCCGGAACGTGAGGCCCCTGTCCAGTGCCCGGTCGATCACGACCATGTTGGCCGCCTCCCAGCCAGGCGACGCGATCCAGAGCGGGACACCCATCCACTCCTCGACCTCTGCGGCGAGGAGCCAATCGCTGGCCACCCACGTGAAGCCGGCGTCGCTGCCCGCGACGCGTTGGCATTCCTCGAGCAGCGCCGAGAAGGGCATCGTGGGACCCGTGACGTTGAACGTCCCTCCCGTCCGAGTGGCCGTCTGCTCCACAGTCCACGCCGCAAGGTCACGCACGTCGACGAACTGCAGGGGATCGTCCGGCGTCCCTGGCGCGAGCACCTCCCCTCCCCGCGCGACGCGGTGTGGCCAGTAGGTGAAGCGCCCGGTCGGGTCGTGCGGACCGACGATGAGGCCCGGCCTGACGACGAGCGCCCGGTCGCCGAATACCCGACGCACCTCCTCCTCGCACAGCGCTTTGAGCGCGCCGTAGCTCTCGTCGGTCACCTCGTCGGCCGCGAGGCCGCGGAGTGCCGCGACCGCGCTCTCCTCCGTCGGCGGCACGCTCTGATCGGCATAGACCGAGACGCTCGACACGAAGCAATACGCGCCGGCGTCGGCCAGCGCCTCGGCCGAGCCGCGCACGACATCGGGCAGGTAGCCGCACGTGTCGATGACCCCGTCCCACCTCTGTTCCGCGAGGGCCGACACGTCGGTCGTCCGATCGCCGGTGATCCGCTCGATCTCCGGATACAGCTCCGGGTTCGTCCGCCCGCGGTTGAAGAACGTCAGCTCGTGTCCGCGCTCGAGCGCCGCGTCGGCGATCGCGCGGCCGAGAAACCGCGGGCCGCCGAGCAACAGGAGCCTCACGCGAGCGCCGCGAGACCGTCGAGCAGGCGGTCGACCTCGTCCTCGGTGTTGTAGTGCACGATCCCCGCGCGGACGGCCCCGTCGATCAGGCCGAGATGCCTCATCGTCTCGACCGCGTAGTAGTCGCCGTGCCAGACCGCGACCTCGCGCTCGGCGAGGGAGCGGGCCACGCCCTCGGGAGAGTGTCCCCGGACGTTGAAGCAGAACGTCGGCACCCGCCCGTCCATGGTGCGCACGCCGTAGAGCTCGACGTTCTCGGGCAGTCCGGTGAGGAAGCGCTCGCCGAGCGCGCGCTCGTGCTCACGGATGGCGTCCCAGCCCAGCGAGTCGACGTAGTCGACGGCCGCCACGAAACCCGCGAGCAGCTCGTGCTGGCTCGTCCCGAGCTCGAAGCGGTGGCCGACCGGTTCGTTGGCGGCGGGCCGCACCTTGTACGCGCGCCACGACTCGAGCAGCTCGCGCTTGCCGAAGGCGAGACCCATGTGGGGGCCGAAGTACTTGTACGGCGAGCAGATCAGGACGTCGACTTCCCACGCGGCGACGTCGATCGGCCCGTGCGGCCCGTAGTGGACCGCATCCGCCCAGGCGAGCGCCCCGACCGAGTGTGCGAGCTCGACGATGCGCCGCACGTCGGGAGCCGTGCCGACCGAGTTCGCCGCGATCGGGAAACCGACGACGCGCGTCCGCTCGGAGAGCTGTTCCTCGAGGTCCTCGTAATCGACTTCGAGAGCGCTCGTCAGTCCCGCGACCTTGACCACGATGCCCCTGTCATGCCCGAGCTCGAGCCAGGGCGAGACGTTGGCGTCGTGGTCGAGCGCCGTGACGACGACCTCGTCTCCCT
>JBKPLV010000168.1:0-1531 GCA_046731795.1 Actinomycetota bacterium
CATCGAGCCCTCGGAGGTCGAGGTGCTCGCTGAGGTGGACACGTCGACCTCCCCCTGGACGATCGCGTCGGGCAACTACTCGTCGCGCTTCTCGGGGGTCGGTGTGGGAGCTGTCGCAGCCGCGGCCGACCGCATGGCCGAGAAGATCGCGGCCATCCGCGCACACCTCGGAGACGAGAAGGCATCGCTGCGCCGGGTCGCCGGGACGGTGCACTGGAACCCGGAAGCGCTGCCGCCCGACATGGAGCCCGGGCTCGCCGTCACCGCGTACTACGCGGCGCCGAACCTCCTTCCGCCCGACGTGGACGACGCCGTCGCGTCCTCCGCTTCGCATGGCTTCGTGGCGGACGTCGCGGTCGTGGAGGTCGATCGCGACACGGGCAAGGTGACTGTCCTCGAGTACGTCACCGTCCACGACGCCGGTCGCCTGCTGAATCCGCTCCTCGCCGAGGGGCAGGTACTTGGCGGTCTCGCTCACGGCGCGGCCGCTGCGCTCTTCGAGCGTCATGTCTACGACGCGGACGGGAACCTGCTTACGGGGTCGTTCATGGACTATCTCGTGCCGACGGCCGCCGACCTGCCGACGCCGCGGCTCGGTCACCGAGAGACCCCCTCGCCGTTCGTCCCGCTGGGTGCGAAGGGCCTGGGCGAGGGGACGACGATGAGCGTTCCCGCGGCAATCGCCAACGCCGTCGCCGACGCCCTCGGCCGCGACGACGTCGAGCTGCCGTTCACGCCGGGTCGCATCTGGGATCTCCTTCAAGCGTGAAGCCCGCGCTGTTCGATTACGCACGGCCCGACGCGCTCGACGAGGCGATCGGCCTCCTCGCCACGCCTGACGCGAAAGTGCTCGCCGGCGGCCAGAGCCTCGTTCCCGCCCTCAACATGCGGCTCTCCCGCCCGTCGCTCGTCGTCGACGTGAACGCCATCACGGATCTCGGCGACGTGCGCGCCGTCGATGGCATGCTCAGAGTCGGCGCCACTGTTCGTCAAATGGATCCACGCCTGTCGCAGCACCCGCTGCTCGCCACCGTCCTCCCGTACGTCGGCCACACGGTGACCCGCAACCGCGGCACCGTGTGCGGATCGCTCGCTCACGCCGATTCCGCAGCGGAACTTCCGCTCGCCCTCGTCGCAGCCCGCGGATCCGTCGTCGCCGCCTCGGCAACCGGACGGCGCGAGATCCCCGCCGACGAGCTCTTCGCGGGCCCGTACACGACGACGCTCGCCGGGGACGAGCTGCTCGTCGAGTCGATCTGGCCGATGCCGGCCGAAGACGAGGGCTTCGCGTTCGAGGAACTCGCCCAGCGGCGCGGCGACTACGCCCTCTGCACGGCCGCGGTATGCGCGCGCGGGGATGACCTTCGCGTGGTCGTCGGAGCCGTCACGCCGACGCCGACAGTGCTCGAAGTCGACCCGGCTCGGCCCGGTGAGTCCGCGGCCACGCAGGTCGAGCCGTGGGAGTCGGTCCATGCATCACCGCGGTATCTCAAGCACCTCGTCCGTGTGCTCGTCGACCGCGCCGTCGCGC
>JBKPLV010000169.1:0-3255 GCA_046731795.1 Actinomycetota bacterium
GAGCACGTCGCCGCCGGCCTGGCGCGCCGCCGCCACGACGGCCGCGAGGTTGACGAGCGAGGCGACGTACACGCGCTCACAGCGCCTCGCGGCTGCGACGACCGCCCGGGTGCCGTTCGTCGTGGAGAGGATCAGAGTGGAGGCTGCCGCCTTGCCGTATTCGCGCGGAGAGTTCCCGAGATCGAACCCGGGGATGCGCACCGCGTTGCGCTCGCCGCCGAGGACTCCCTCCCCGAGCGCATCTCTCAGGGCCCGGGCCTCCTCCACCTCGCCTGTGCAGAACACGCGCGCGTAGCCGGCCGTGAGCGCCTGGCAGATGGTCGAGGTCGCCCGGATGACGTCGATGACGATTCCGGTCGGGGCCGCTCCGGCCTCGTCCGGAGTGAAGACGACGTCGACACGCACGCCGCTACGCTAACCCGCCGTGGCCGAGCCCCTCCGCTGCTACCGCCATCCCGACCGCGAGACGTACGTCTCGTGCTCGGAGTGCGGCCGAGGAATCTGCCCGGACTGCATGACCTACGGACCGGTCGGGATCCGCTGCCCGGATCATGCGACGACGGGCGGCAAGGTCGCGGCGCCGCGCCGCGCAACGAGGAGCGCGTCACAGCGGCTCTCCGTGTACGGGCCGTTCGTCACGTTCGGGCTCATCGGCGTCAACGTCGGCGTCTACCTCGTGCAGCTCCTGATGGGCGCCGGGTTCAACGCTAACCGCGGTTGGATTTACGAGCACGGCGTACTCGTGTCGACCGCGATCGACTCGAGCGGGCAGACGGTCGGGGTCGCGCACGGTGACTGGTGGCGCCTTCTCACCGCGACGTTCCTTCACTACGGGCTCGTCCACCTCGGGATGAACATGCTCGTGCTCTATTTCATCGGGCCGGCGCTGGAGGAGTACTTCGGGCACTGGCGCTATCTCCTCGTGTACGTCGTCTCCGGTCTTGCAGGGTCGGCCGGGGCTCTGGTCTGGTCGCCGAATGCCCTTACGGTCGGCGCCTCGGGAGCGATCTGGGGAATCATGGGCGCCGCAGTCGTCCTCGAGGCGCGGCGGATCTGGGTCTTCGGCGGCCAGGCGATGGGCCTCGTCGTCGTGAACCTCGCGATCACGTTCCTCATCCCGGGCGTCTCGATCGGCGGCCATATCGGCGGCGCGATCGGCGGCGGGCTGTGCGCGCTGGCGTTCTCGAGCCTCAGGCGCTCGCCCGCGCTCGCGACGCTCTCGATGGCAGCGGTCGGCGTCCTGAGCGTCGCGCTCGCGGTGCAGTCGGTCGCCTAGCCGCCGATCGCGACGGCCGTGACGCCGGCCTCGGCGAGCGCGGCCTGCGCCGCAGCGAGCCGCGCCAGCGGGACGCGGTACGGCGAGCACGAGACGTAGTCGAGCCCCAGCCGGTGGCAGAACGCGACCGAGCGAGGCTCGCCGCCGTGCTCGCCGCAGATCCCCATCTTCATCTCCGGCTTCACGCCCCTCCCCCGCTCGACGGCTATCCGCATGAGATCGCCGACTCCGTCCTCGTCGATGACCTCGAACGGGTTGCGCTCGAGGATCCCGTGCTCCAGGTAGTACGTGAGGAACTTGCCCTCGGCGTCGTCGCGCGAGAACCCGAGCGTCGTCTGTGTGAGGTCGTTCGTCCCGAACGAGAAGAAGTCGGCCTCGGCGGCGATCTCGTCGGCGCGTAGCGCCGCCCGCGGCAGCTCGATCATCGTGCCGCAGTGGTACTCGACGCTCGGCTCCTCTGCCGCCACCTCCTCGGTGAGCCGGCGCAGACGCGCGAGCTCCTCGGTGAAGCCGACGAGCGGATGCATGATCTCGACCAGCGGCGCCTCGCCCGTCCGCTCCTCGACGGCGCGGGCCGCGCGCACGATCGCCCGCACCTGCATCTCGTAGATCTCGGGGAACTGGAGACCGAGCCTGCACCCGCGGGTTCCGAGCATCGGGTTGGCCTCGCTGAGCTGGCGGATCCGGTCCCGCATCAGGTCGGAGGTCGCCTCCTCGAGCGGCGGGAGGAACTCGTGCAGCGGCGGATCGAGCAGGCGGATCGTCACGGGCAGCCCGGCCATCGCGTCGAAGATCCCCTCGAAGTCCGCTTGCTGCATCGGCAGCAGCTTCCCGAGAGCGACCCGGCGCTCTTCCTCGTCGCGCGCGAGGATCATCTCTCGCACGACTGGGAGCCGGTCCTCGCCCATGAACATGTGCTCGGTCCGACAGAGGCCGATGCCTTCGGCGCCGAACTCGCGCGCCTTCGCTGCGTCCTCCGGGGTGTCCGCGTTCGCGCGCACCTGCAGGCGGCGCAGGTCGTCGGCCCACTCGAGGATCGTCCCGAAGTTCTCGTCGATCGCCGGCGGCACGAGCGGCACCTCGCCGACGATGACCCGGCCCGTCCCGCCGTCCACGGTAATCACGTCGCCCGCGCTCAGCTCGTGCGTGCCGATCCGGACTGTCTTGCCGGAGACGTCGATGGACATGTCCTCGCAGCCCGCGACACAGGGCTTTCCCATGCCCCGCGCGACGACCGCGGCGTGCGACGTCATGCCGCCGTGGGCGGTGAGCACCCCGCGTGCGTGGATGAGCCCGTGGATGTCGTCCGGCGTTGTCTCCCAGCGGACGAGGATGACGTCCTCGCCCGCCTTGCCGCGCTCCTCGGCCGTGTCGGCGTCGAGCACGATCGCACCCGAGGCGGCGCCGGGCGAGGCGTTGAGGCCCTGCGCCGCGACGTCGACCTTCGCGTCCGGGTCGATCATCGGATGCAGGAGCTGGTCGAGCTGGCCGGGGTCGATGCGCGCGACCGCCTCCTCGCGCGAGATCAGCCCTTCGTCGACCATCTCCGCGGCCACTCGCAGGGCCGCCGTGGCCGTGCGCTTCCCGGTGCGCGTCTGCAGCAGGTAGAGCGTGCCCTCCTCGACCGTGAACTCGATGTCCTGGAGGTCGCGGTAGTTGCTCTCGAGCCGGTCGAGCGTCTCGACGAGCTGCTCGTAGACCTCCGGCATGAGCTCCTGCATGCGCTCGATCGGCTCGGGCGTCCGGATGCCCGCGACGACGTCCTCGCCCTGCGCGTTCAGGAGGAACTCGCCGTAGACCTTCCGCTCGCCGGTCGCGGGGTTGCGCGTGAAGCAGACGCCCGTCCCGGACGTGTCACCGCGATTCCCGAACACCATCTGGACGACGTTCACCGCGGTTCCGAGATCCTCGGGAATGTCGTTCGCGCGGCGATAGACCTGTGCGCGCGGGGCGTTCCACGAGTCGAAGACGGCGCGATA
>JBKPLV010000170.1:0-2099 GCA_046731795.1 Actinomycetota bacterium
GCAGTCGTGTTCGACGTGATCGACGACTTCTGCCCGTGGAACGCCGGTGCGTGGCGGCTCTCCAACGGCCGAGCGCGGCGGACGACCTCGTCGCCGCACCTGCGCCTCGATGTGAGCACCCTCGGATCGGTGTACCTCGGCGGCTTCACGTTCTCTCAGCTCCTTCGTGGCGGCCGAATCGAGGAGCTTCGTCGCGGTGCTGCAGCTCGTGCGGACGCGCTGTTTGCGACCGCGCGCGCTCCCTGGTGTCCCGAGATCTTCTGATGCCCCAGGTCGGCAACACGGCGCGCCGCACGCGTCTCGTTACCGTCCGCGACATCGAGCTCTTCACCGAGATCACGGGCGACCGGAACCCGCTGCACTACGACGAGAAGGCCGCGGCGGCAAGCCGCTTCGGCGGGATCATCGTCCAGGGCGGAGTGACGAGCGGGCTGCTCAACGCCATCGTCGCGGAGGACTTGCCCGGGCCCGGGAGCGTCTTCCTCGAGGTCGGCTGGCGCTTCCTCGCTCCCGTTCGCCCCGGCGACGAGATCACCGCGGAGGTCGAGGTGCTCGAAGTGCGCGAGGACAAGCCGATCACGAGGCTGCGCACGACGGTGGCCAACGCCGACGGCGTCACCGTCCTCGACGGTCACGCCGTGGTCTGGACCGAACCCGTCTAGCTCTGCGCAAGCCGGGAATCCGCGAGTGCGGATTCCCGGCTTGCGAAAGGCGAGACGCTCGCCGCGAGCTACGAGGACGGCCGCGTGCCGAGCGTGGCGGTCAGCGTCTTCGTCGACCCGTCGCGCTTCACGGTGATCCGCACCTTGTCACCGGGCTGCTTGGCGCCGACGGCTGCGGTGAGCTCCTCGGAGTTCGCGATCGACTTGCCGTCGAAGGCGGTGACGACGTCGCCGGCCTTCAGCCCCGCGTCGTCGGCCGGAGACCCGGAGGTCACCGTCGCGATCCGTGCGCCGCCGCTCGCCGCGTCCTCGAGCCGGACGCCGAGGAACGCGTGCTGGACCTTCTGGCCGCTGACCAGCTGGTCGGCAACGGAGCGGACCGTGTTCGACGGGATCGCGAAGCCGATGCCGACATTGCCGCCGGACTCGCTCTCGATCTGGCTGGTGACCCCGATCACGTCGCCCTGCATGTTCAGGAGCACGCCGCCGGAGTTGCCGTGGTTGATCGCGGCGTCCGTCTGGATCGCGCCGGGGATGGAGTAGCCGTTCGTTCCGTCGATCGTGCGGTCGAGCGCGCTGACGACGCCGGTGGTCAGCGTCCCCTCGAGCCCGAACGGGCTGCCGATCGCGACGACGCCGTCGCCGACGGCGACGTTGTCCGAATCGGCCAGTTCGAGCGGCTGCAGCAGGCTCGACGGAGCGTCCACCTTCAGGACGGCAAGGTCGGTGGACGGGTCGGTGCCGACCACTGCCGCGTCGTACGTCGAGCCGTTCGAGAACGTCACCTTCACCGACGTCGCGCCCTGGACGACGTGGTCGTTGGTCACGATGTGACCGTCGGCGTCGTAGACGAAACCGGAGCCCTGCGCCTGCTGCGTCTGCTTCTGCTGTCCGTCGCCGAACGGGAACGGCGACTGGTCGGGGCTCGTCGTGGTCTCCGACGTGACCGTGATCTCGACGACGGACTCGTTCGCCTGGTCGTAGATCGCGCCGACGCTCGTCCGCGAAGAGGAGGATGCGGCGGGAGTCTGCGTCGCGGTGGAGGCGGTGGGGGAGTCGTTGCCGTCCCCGGAGACTGCGGCGTAGCCGGCGACACCGGTCGCGACGCCGGCCGCGAGCGCCCCCGCAGCGACGACCGTGGCTGTTCTCGTTCGAAGCATCTGCGTTCCTTTCGTGAGGCTGGTTCGGTCTTCGCCTGATGGGAGCACCCGATCCTGAGAGCGCGGTGAGAGACGCCTGAAAGCGAGGTGAGAACCGACGCTTCTTCACCAACCCTTAGCCCTGTCGCAGCCGCCCGCAAACAGACGGCCGCTCGCGGGGGCCGAGTTCGCCGTGGCGCAGGAGTGGCTACAATCGCCGCCCCGGGGCGGTTAGCTCAGTTGGGAGAGCACCAGCTCGACAAGCTGGGGGTCACTGGTTCGAGCCCAGTACCGCCCA
>JBKPLV010000171.1:0-1196 GCA_046731795.1 Actinomycetota bacterium
CGGCGGTGACGCCCCACTCCTCCTCGATCGCGTTCTTGAGCTCGACGAGCTCGAGCACGGTCATCTTCCCGAGCGAGTCGAGCACGCTCTTCACATCGGTTGCCATTCTCCTACTCCTCCTCTTCTGACTGAACTTGTCCGGTTGCGTCGTCCTCGCCTGAGCCGTCGGAGTCAGCTGATGCGGAATCCGACTGTGTCTCGACCTCCGCGACAGGCTCGTCCGCAGCAGGGCCCTCGTCTGCCAGCGGCTCTGCCTCCGCCGTTGGAGCTTCCTCGGTGCCAGCTTCGTCCGCCTCCTCGGCGACCGCGGCTTCCGCAGCGGGCTCGACGACCTCGCCCTGCTCCTGGAGCTGCTCGATGCGGGCCTCGATGAGACCGTGCAGGTCGCGGAGAGGCGCCGACACGAGGGCGAGGAGCTGCGTGAGTGGGGCGACGACCGCCCCGACCAGCTGCCCACGCAGGACGTCGAGCGGAGGCAGGGTCGCGAGCCGGTCGACCTCGTCGCCGGAGAGCGTCTTGCCCTCGAGGATGCCGCCGCGCAGGGTGAGCACGTTCGTCTCCCTGGCCGTCTTCGCGAGCGCCTTCGCGACGGCTGCGGGATCGCCGGACGACTCGATGAACGCGATCGCGGTCGGCCCTTCGAGCATCACGAGCAGCGCGTCGGCGCCCGCCTGCTCGGCCGCACGACGCGTCAGCGTGTTCTTGACGATGCGGAACCGCGCCCCGTGGGGAATGAGCTCGTCGCGCAGCGCTTCCAGCTGCTTGTTCGTGAGGCCGCGGTAGTCCGCGACGATGAGCGTGTCGGCCGATCCGAGATCGGCGGCGAGCTCCTCGACGATCCGTTCCTTGTCCGTTTTCAGCACGTCGTTCTCCTTCTCGAACACGAAACCCGCGCAAGGCGGGCTCGGTCGAACGCAGGAAGCGCTGAGACGAACCTGCCTCGGTCGGACCTCTGCCCTGTCCCAGCGGCTGCCGACGGTCTTCGGCGGGAGTCGGTGGTTGCTAGGCGGGGACTGTAGCTGCCTCCAGCTCGTCGACGATGTCACGGGTGAGCGAGGAGTCGACGTGCACGCCCGGCCCCATGGTCGTCGTCAGCGTGATCTGCTTGATGTACCGGCCCTTCGCGGCGGAGGGCTTCGCCCGGATGATCTCGTCCAGAAGCGCGGCGTAGTTCTCGAGCAGCGCTCGCTCGTCGA
>JBKPLV010000172.1:0-2504 GCA_046731795.1 Actinomycetota bacterium
GTCTACCGCTACGAGACGTTCACAGCGGCGCTCAGGGCCGCGTACAAGCGCGCGGGGCTCGAGTGGCCCGAGCGGTTGCGTCCGTTCCACGACCTGCGGGTCACGTCGATCACGAACGACGCGATCGCCGGTGCGAATCCAATCGTGCTCATGACGAAGGCAGGACACGCATCGATGGCGACGACCCGACGCTACCTCCGACTCGCCGGGACCGTGTTCCCGGAGGAGGCCGCTGCGCTAGAAGCGCGAGTTCTCGGCGGCAACCTTCTACCCGAAGCTTCTACCCGTCTGAGCGAACCTGACGTGATTTCGGACCATCTCAGCGCGTCGGACGCCGCTCAGCTACACGCACCGGCCTAGAGCCGGCGAACCAGCTCTTCTAGCGCGGCCGCGTCGGCCGCGCGGACACGCGGCCGACGCCAACCGTCAGATCGGTTACGAGATCGCGAGCGTCCCAGCCTGGGTGACGACGTGGTGGAGCTCGTAGAAGCCATCCCGCGTCGGCTGGGTGAAGTTGTCGGGATTCGGGAACGCGTCCGGCCCCTGCTCGATCAGCGGCTGGACGTGTTCGTCGAGGAAGCGCTGGGCCTGTTCTCTCGTCTCCCAGATGTCGAGGATCCGGAACACGCCCGCCTCGTCGTCGAACCCCGCGGTGTGAGCGATCAGCCCGTCGAACGGGCCGTCCCCGATCTTCTCGGCGACGAAGTCGTAGTTCGCCGTCGAGCGGTTCTCGATCGGGAACTCCTGGATGTAGGCAACTGCCATGTGGTCCCTCCTTGGATCGTTCTCTCGATCCTACGCCGCTCGTGCCTGGCTGAGCTATTCCAATTCGGCGACGGTCCGAAACCGAAACCAGTTCCTTTCCCGTTGCTCGCGATGTGTAGTGCGGGCCGAGAGCGGCACTTGGCTACAATCCGCCGCCGTGTCTGGAGACAGGCTGAAACTCGAAGTGCGCGAGCGGGACGATCTCGGATCGCGCCGCACCCGGCGCCTGCGCGCGCAGGGACTCGTTCCCGGCGTTCTCTACGGCAAGGGCCACGCGCGCGCGATCGCCGTCCCGGAACGCGAGCTCCGCGCCGCGATGACCGGTCCTTCGGGACTGCATGCCATCCTCGACGTCGTCCTCGAAGGCCAGAAGACGGTGCATCCGTCGATCCTCGCCGAGTACCAGCAGGATCCGATCCGGGGCACGATCTCGCACATCGACCTACGCGAGGTGCGGCTCGACCAGCCGATCCACGCGACAGTCGTCGTCCAGCTCGTCGGAGAGGCGGTAGGCGTCAAGTCGGGCGGCATGCTCTCGCTCGTCACGCGCGAGGTGCACCTGGAGGCGCTTCCGACGGACGTCCCCGAGCACATCGAGGTCGACGTCACGCGCATGGAGGTGGGCGACGTCCTCCGACTCGCGGACATCTCCGCGATCGCGAACGTGACGCTCCTCGACGATCCGCAGGAGACCGTCATCGCGACAGTGTCCGTTCCGCGCGGCTTCGCGGAGCTCGAAGAGGCGGAGGCTGCAGAGGCCGCCGAGGCCGAAGCCGAGGCTGCCGAGGCCGAGGCAGAGGAAGGCGCCGAGGCCGGCGAGGCCGGCGGCGAGAGCGCCGAGCCCGAGGAGTAAGCGTGCGTCTGTTCCGTCGGGGCGTAGCCGCCTCGACGCTCGACCTGCTGGTCGCGGGCCTGGGCAACCCCGGACCTCGTCACGAGCGCGACCGGCACAACGTCGGCTGGATGGTCGTCGACGAGCTCGCGCGGCGCCGCGATGCGACGTTTCGGTCGAAGTTCAACGGCCGTCTCGCCGAGACGCGCTTCGGTGACGAGCGCATCGCTCTCCTGAAGCCGGAGACGTACATGAACGAGTCGGGCCGGTCCATCGGCGCGGCGGCTCGCTACTTCAAGGTGGCGCCCGAGGACGTGCTCGTCGTGCACGACGACGTCGATCTCGCGTTCGGACGGCTGCAGGCCCGCGCCGGCGGGGGGCTCGGGGGGCACAACGGCCTCCGCTCGATATCGCAGGCCTTCGGCACGCCCGAGTTTCTGCGGCTCCGGATCGGAGTCGGTCGCCCCGGCCGCGGCGACCCGCGCGATGTCGCGGACTTCGTGCTCGCGCCGTTCGATCTGCACGAGGACCGCGAGGCGCTCGTCGGACGCGCGGCCGACGCGGTCGAGGCGGTCGTCTCCGAGGGCCTCGAGGAGGCGCAGCGCCGGTACAACGAGCGCGTCTAGCGCTTTCTTGCCGCGGCTTGCCGTCGCCTGCGGGTTGTGGATCGATTCGCGCTGTCAATTTCGCGCTGCGTGGCCCATGCGTGAGTCGAACCTCGCTAGCGTGAACGAAGGGACACGGGAGTGCCCCAGGGGGTGTTTGTGAGGGTATTCCCGGCGGAGGTCATGGCGCCCGCCGCGCGGAGCCACCGAGCTGGGCAGCGGTACGATCACCCCGCGGGACGCGAATCCCGCCACTCGCATGGACCCAGTCTCCTCACCGCTCTCCGGCCTGGTCGACGCGC
>JBKPLV010000173.1:0-2266 GCA_046731795.1 Actinomycetota bacterium
GCCGCTATCGGGATGCTGGCGCAACTGCCTCGGCGGACCGCTGCCATCTGTGTTGCGTCGGTCGGCGGCGTCTTCGCGGTCTACGCCCTGGCGACGTTCCGCGACATTCAGACGATCGAGCGGGTGCTGCCACAGGGCGACGAGTACGCCTACGGGCTTCACATCTTCGGTGCCTGGCTCGGTCGCACCGGCGGCTCCGGGCGAACCTGGGACGTGGCCATTGTCGTTCTCGCCCTTGTCGTCGCGGTGGCGTTCCGCCGGAGAGTCCGCCACGGCCTCGACACAGGCCCGTCGCGAGAGCTCGACCTCCTCTGGGCCGGCGCCGGGATCTATGTCGTCACCTTCGCACTCGTGCGGAGCTCCGACTACCGGCTCGTCTTTCTCCTGTTGACGGTTCCTCAGCTCGTCCGCTGGTCGGCAGCCGGCCGAGCCCTCCCGATCGCAACGCTTTGCGGCGTCCTCGCCACCCTCTGGCTACCGAGCCCCTGGAGTGCCGTGCCCGTCCTTGGCGCCGACATCCGCAGGTGGGAAGACGTGACCCTCGTTGGCGGCAGCCCGCTGCCGATAGCCGCTCCCGCCCAGCTCCTTGCGTTCCTCGGACTCACCTGCATCCTGGCGGCCACACTCCCCGTGCCCGCGTCTTGGCGGTCGGAACGCCCTGCGAACCGGCGCCTTGCGGCTCCTCCCGAGAGTTCGAGTCCTTCAGCCGCTTAGCCTCAAGCCGGGTTTCCGCGATGCGTCGAACCCGCTCCGCTCGGTGATCAGATCAGCTGGCGCCGCGCTCGAAAATGTGAAAGGGTCCCCGGCACTGCGGCGGGCGGACCCATCCTCTGGAGGTTCCTCCCATACGGGCGGCCCGCCCGCCGCTACGACACCGCCGTTCCGTATCGTGGGCGCGTGGCTGTCGACGACGAACGGTTCGAGTCGCTGCTCGATCAGGTCCGCGAGCTGCACCGGCTCACTGACGAGGTGACGCGCTCGCCGACGAGGCTGCACGCCCACGTGCGCGCTCGTCTCAGCTGGAGCTCCGAAGTGCCGGCGGTTCCGGCATCGGAGCTGAAGATCGCAGATGACGTGATCGACGTTCTCGGGTCCCGGCGGCTCTCACGCTCCCAGCTCAGGGAGCTCGAGCGGACGTTCTTCGGCAAGTAGAACGTCAGTCAGCGCGCGTCGCGGCGGGCTGCCGACCGGCGCGAGCTCTGGAACGCCGGACGGGAACCACCCGAGGGGTGGTTCCCGTCTCAGCCCTGTGTGTCGCGTACTACGCCGACAGGAGTCTGTCGAAGAACGAGCGGTAGTGGGTCAGCGCGAGGCGCAGATCCTCGGTCGACACGTCGTCTCCTTGTGACCACTGGTCCTCGAGACGCTGGCGCTCGTTCGAGAAGCTTCCCGTGATTCGCTGCATGAGATCTGCGACGAGGGCGTCGGCTTCCTCGACGGACCTCTGCGGCTCGTCGACGAAGTTCGCCTGAATCGCTTCCCAGCGCTCCGTCAGTTGCTGCGTCTGCTCATGAGGCAGGAGTGGTGTCTGTGTCGTCGTCAACGTCGCCTCCAATCTCACGCTGCCCGGCGAGGCTTCGCCTCGACGAGCTCTTCGAAGAGGGCGCGGTAATGGCGCATGGCCTGCCGGAGGTCCTCCGTGGCGGGGCCGTTGCCCGCGCTTCGGGTCGCGAGCCGGTGTCCCTCGCGGTAGTTCTCGACGACCTTCGGGTGCTCGACGGAGAGGTCGGCCGTTCGCTGGTCGAACTTCTCGACTGGATATCCCCGCTCCTCCATGACGCTCTGCAGGAGGCTGTCGGCGCGGGCGACGGCACTCTGCGGCTCGTCGACGAACTCGGCCTGGATCGACGTCCAGGAGTCGACGTAGCGGTCGCGAGACTCCTGGGACAGCGGCTTGATGTCGAGCTGCTCGCGACGGGACTCGCGCGACGCGAGCTCCGACTCTGCTTGACGCCTGCTGTCCGCGCTCGACACCAGGCGGTTGTATTCAGGCCCGAATCGCTCGCGCAGCCGCTGTGACCTGCGGCGCTCTGCGATGAGCCAGGCGGCCGCGCCGACCACGATCAGCGCGGCGACCACTATCAGGATCAATCCCCAAACGGGCATCGTCTCCTCCTCTTGACGTCCATGCGGATCACGTACCCGACGCGGTTACCTCGAAACGACGAAGTCGTCCGACCCGATTTCAGGGCCTCGTAAGGAGAACGAAAGAGCTCGGCAAGATCGCGCTGGCACGGTCGGTCGGCGTGCAGTTCGCGCGAAATCG
>JBKPLV010000174.1:0-1672 GCA_046731795.1 Actinomycetota bacterium
ACCGGCTCCTTCGTCTTCTCGACCAGCTCGATGTCCCCGATCGCCATGCCCTTGTCGATCGCCTTCGCCATGTCGTACACGGTCAGGGCCGACACGGAAACCGCGGTCAGCGCCTCCATCTCGACACCCGTCCGGGCGGTCGTCTCGACCGCCGCCTCGATCTCCACGCCGTCCCGGACGACCGAGAGCTCGACGCCGACGTGCGTCAGCGGCAGCGAGTGACAGAGCGGAACGAGCTCGGCCGTCCGCTTCGCGGCCATGATCCCCGCGAGCTGCGCAGTCACGAGCGCATCGCCCTTCGGGAGGGAGGTCAGCGCCGCCGCAGTCTCCGGCGCCATACGTACCCGACCGCGTGCGACCGCGCGGCGCCGTACGGCCGGCTTCGCGCCCACGTCCACCATCCGCACCTCGCCGCCGGGCGCGACGTGGCTCAGCTCCGTGCTGGGCTCAGGCACGCGCAGATCGTAGACGGCGCTGCACGTCAGCCCTTCGTGACCTGCGCGGGTCGCGACGCGGCGTTTTCACGTGAAAACGCGCCCGCGGTGCGTCGCGCGTCCGCCGGCCGCGCTTCGCCAGGAAGATCGAGCGCGAAGATCGTCGGCCCGCTCGCGGAGTCCAGCCTGACCTCGCCGCCCATCACCCGCGCGATCTCGCGCGCGATCGCGAGACCGAGACCGCTGCCGGATGCCATGCCGCCCTCGACGCGATAGAACCGGCCGAACACGGCTTCGCGCTGCGACGGCGGGATTCCGGGGCCGTCGTCCTCCACCACGAGCTCGGCGCGATCGCGCCGGCGGCGGGCGCGGAGCGTCACGGTCGTCCCTCTCGGCGTATGCGTCATCGCGTTCGTCGCCAGCGCCCGGCCGATCTGCAGGATGCGCGCATCGTCGCCCAGACACCAGACCTCTCCGTCGACCACCGTGCGCAGCTCGTGGCCCGTCGAGACCGCGAGGTGGCCCAGCTCGGCCGCGAGCATCTGCACGACGCCCCCGAGATCAACCGGCTCGTTGACGACCGTCAGCTGTCCGGCATCGACCCGTGAGAGGTCGAGGAGGTCGGTGGAGAGCTTCGCAAGGCGCTGCACCTGGCCCTGCATCGTCTCGATGAACCCTCGGCGCGTGTCGTCGTCCAGCTCCTCGTCTGCAAGCAGCTCGAGGAAGCCGCCGATCGAGAAGAGCGGTGTCCGGAGCTCGTGTGAGGCGTTCGCGACGAATTCCTTGCGTGCATTGTCGAGCTGCGCGAGGTGCACCCGCATGCTGTCGAACGCGCGGGCGAGCTCGCCGATCTCGTCGTTCCCGTGATCGACGATGGGGGCCCCGAAGTCACCGCCCGCGATGCGCTCCGCCGCCGTCTCCAGGCGAAGCAGCCGATGCGCGAGCATGCCCGCCGCGGTGAGCCCGAGGATCAGCGCGAGGGCCAGCGCGAACCCCGTTGCAACCAGGAGGCGCTCGCGGACGATCTCGACCGTGGACAACGAGTCCTCGAGTGCCGCCTGGAAGAGCACGACCGCGTCGGGACGTACCGGAACGGCCACCTCGGCGTAGTCCGCGCCGGCCAGCGTCACCCGGTCACGCTCGATGCGGCCGGACACGAGCGACGCGAGCGCCACGCGATCTCGCGCCACGTCACGTGAGCTCGTCGTCCGCGAGTCCGCTTGCACGGCGAGGGCGGG
>JBKPLV010000175.1:0-3191 GCA_046731795.1 Actinomycetota bacterium
GAGCGACACTCGGTTCGAGAACGCTCTGGAATCAAAGGAGGAACCATGAAGAACCTGCTGCTCGTCGTCGCCGTGATCGCCGTCTCGAGTATCTCCCTGTCGGCGGCGTCGGCGGCGCCCGGGTGTGGCGACGGAGCGTCATCGGCCGCGCTGCTTCGCCTCCCCCGCGCCACGCCGGCCGGGCAGACGACCCTGTTCGGTCACATCGCCTCGCTGGGGAGAAAGAACGGCCGGTGGGAGATGCGCTTCGACCCAGCGCTGCTCCTCACGGGCGTGACCGCCGAGCAGGCAGCGTTCGAGGACAGCGGCTCACGCGACGTCCCCAACGACTCGTACACGCTCGAGGAGGGCCATCGGCTTCTGACCTACGTCGTCTCTCCGAACGCGACGGTCACGGTCCTGACTCGCGGCCTCCGACCCGTCCAGATCCGCGTGCCCGAGCTGGCCGCGATCTTGCACGGCAAGAACCCGATGCACCGCGCCCTGTTCGATCGCGCGAACGGTCTCGGGTACTGGATCCGGGTCGGCGAGAAGTACCCGAGCCCGGTGCTCTCGGTCGACCAGCAGTACCACCCGTAGCACGCACGGCAGTGAGCTAGGACCTGGGGCCGACGCCTGTCGGCCCCAGGTCGATGTCGCTACTTCTTCTTGACGATCTTGCTCTGGGCGGTGAACCCGTTGACGGTCGGGTTCACGCACGGCACTCCGAGCTGCGGGCCGAGCTGCGTGCAAAGCGGCGCTGCAGTCGTCGGCGTGGCGACGGCCTTCGCCCTGAAGAAGGTACCGACCGCGAACTTCGCCGCGAACCTGCCGTTCGCTCCGACCTTCACACGCTTCGTCGTCGTCAGCTTGGCCTTCGTGGCTCCGCCGGTGATCGTCACGGTCGCTCCGGGGCGGGGCTGACCCGCCTGCGTGACCGCTCCGCTGACGATCGCTCCTTTGCCTGAGCGCTTGGCCGCGAGGCTGACCGCGCCGGGCGCGATCGCGGCGGGCGAGGCCACGGTGCCAGCCGTGTTGACCGTGCCGACGCCTGGGTTGTACGGCGTCCAGAACGCGATCCACGCGCCGGGCACGGCGCTGAACACGCCGTTGATCGCGAGCTCGGCGCTGTACACCTTCGCGCCGAACGCCGAGCGGCCAGGGGTTCCGGTGGGCACGTCTGGCGGCGGCAGACAGATCCCGACGTACGCAGGTCCGAGGGCCGCCTGCGCTCCCGACGTGGGAACGAGGAACGTCGGGACCGTCAGCGTCTGTCCGGCGGCGGTGAGGACCATGGCCCAGGTGGCGAGCGGCGTCACGCCGCCCGTGCACGCGGCCGTCACTGCGGCCGAGACCTGGCCCGGCGTGGCGACGACCAGCTGGCCGTTGATCGGCAGGTCCGCGCCCGCGAGGTCGAGGGCCTTCACGACGGACTTGACCGGCCCGAGCACCGTGCCGGGCGCCTGGTTCGTCGTGAATTGCGTTCCCGCCGGCACGAAGATGCGGACGCTGGCGGTCGCGTCGTCGTTCGGGCTCAGCGAGGCCTTCACCGTCGTGGTCGAGCCCGACTGCGTGACCGCGAGGGTCGGCGACGCGTACGCGGCAATCGCCGCGGGCACCGCGATCAGTGCCGCGACTGCTGCCAGACCTGCGAGGACCGTCCAGATCTGTCTCTTCATCTGCCCTCCTCTGTCGACGTTGGCGAGTGTCCCACAGCGTTGTCCGCCGGGTCATCCCCTGGCGGGGAGAAGCCTGCTCGAGCGCACCCACTGCTTGTTGTCGTAGCGGTAGAGGTACACCTGCTCCAGCGGCCGGTAGTCCGTCTTCGAGGTCTTCAGGTGGATCCCGGGGAGCAGGAAGGGGTTGGAGGCGGTGTCGAGGCTCTGAGCGGCCTTCAGGAGGCCGGCGCGCGTAAGGTTCTTCCCGGCCTTGCGGAGCGTCTCGACCATCGTCCAGGCGACTGTCATGCCGTACCAGTTGTAGACATCCGTCGGCTTCCCGCTCGGGTCGTACCTGCGCATGATCGAGCGGTACAGGGCGACGGCGGGATCCTTCGCCCAGATCGGGTCGTTCGGGTTCTTCACGAACGCGATCGAGAGCGCGCCCCTGGTCAGCTCGGGGGCGTTGAAGCGCGCGATCCCCATGATCGTCGGCTCGATCGAGACCGACGCGATGTAGACCTGAGGTTTCCAGCCGAGTCGATGGGTCGTCGAGATCGCCTGGATGAAGAACTTCGGCGTCGCGAACAGCATGAGCGTGTCCGCGCCCGATGCCTTCAGCGTGGCCATCTGCGAGCTGACGTCCGCGCCGGTGAACTCGTACGACTGCTTCGCGACGACACTCGGGCCTTTCCTCGCGATCGCGCGCGTGAGGCCCGTGAGCATGTCGCGACCGAGCTCGGTGTTCTCGTACAGCACCGCGATTCTTGCCTTCGGCCGCGACTTCACGATGTTTCTTCCGTAGACGCCGCCCTCGCCGCGGTAGCTCTGGAGAAAGCCCATCGTCCACGGGTACCTCGACCAGCTGCGGCCGATCGACTGCGAGCCGTCGGCCGAGAGCAGTTGCGGCACCTTCTGCGCGTTCAGGTAGTCGCGGATCGCGAGGTTGTTCTGCGTCCCCACCGAGCCGAAGATCGCGAAGACCCGGTCCTGCTCCACGAGCCGACGGGTGAGCTGCACGGTCTGCGCCGGGTTGTACGCGTCGTCGTAGAAGCGGTACTCGATCGTGCGCCCGTTGACCCCGCCCTTCGCGTTGACGTAGTCGAAGTAGGCCTTCGCGCCGGGGCCGACGCTCCCGAAGGCCGCGGCTTCCCCGGTGAGCGGAACCGTTCCTCCGAGCAGCACGCTCGTCGCCGTGACGCCGGGATCGGCGGCCGGCGTCGCACCGGCAGTGGTGGTCAAGCCGAGCGCGAGGAGCGCGCCGAGAAGGGCACGCCTCACTTCGTGACCTGCGTGCGAAGCCCGGGAAGCTTGAGGATCGCCGTCCCGACGCGCGCCCGAGCGGACTGCGGCATCGGGAGGTCGAGGTAGAGCAGGTTCGAGGACGACTGTGCCGTCGACGACGAGGCGAGTGTCAGCGTCAGCCGCGAGCCCTTGGGGACGAACGTCGCCTGGCTGATGAGCTGGATCGTGACCTTCTGCGCGCCTCGCTTCGTGGGGACGCCGCCGGCGCTCACGAGGATCTCCTTGCCGGATGGGGTGCGCGCGGTGAGG
>JBKPLV010000176.1:0-1598 GCA_046731795.1 Actinomycetota bacterium
GGCGGTCGGCAAGAATCTCCTGTTGCGCTTCGAGGGCGGAGTCGTGGTTCGCAGCCACCTCCGCATGACCGGACGCTGGAGCGTGCGGCGACGTGAGGCAGCGGGCATCCGGGGATCGCCGTGGCTCGTCCTCCGTGGCGCCGAATGGGAGGCAGCGCAGTGGAACGGGCCCGTGCTCGAGCTGGGCGCCCACGCGGCCGTCCGCCGTCTCGGCCCGGACCTCCTCGCCGATGAGACCGACGTCGCGGAGCTCGTCCTTCGCCTTCGGGCCGAGGATCAGTCCCGCCTGCTCGGGGATGCGCTCGTCGACCAGCAGGTCATTGCGGGAATCGGGAACGCCTGGCTCGCCGAGCTGCTCTGGCAGACCCGCTTGTCACCTTGGTCGCCGCTCGGCGACGTGACCGATGAAAGGCTCGCTCTCGCGCTCGGCTGGGCTCGCGACGCCATGCGGGCATCGGTGGACGGCCGACGGACGCGCCGGGCCGTGTACCGGCGAGCCGGGCGCGGGTGCCCGCGCTGCGGGACGCCGATTCGCTCCCGCGGCCTCGGCGACGCGAACCGGACCGCCTACTGGTGTCCGGGCTGCCAGCCGGGTGTTGCTTGAGCGGAGAGGGAGGGATTCGAACCCTCGACGAGCGGATTACCACCCGTAACGCCTTAGCAGGGCGCCGCCTTCAGCCACTCGGCCACCTCTCCAGGGACCGCCCAGGATATCGGACGGCCTTGCGGGCTCCCTTAGACCGCTGCCGAAGTCGCGGCTACCCTGTACGTCCCGCGGAGGGGTGCCGGAGCGGTCGAACGGGGCGGTCTCGAAAACCGTTAAGGGTGCAAGCTCTTCGAGGGTTCAAATCCCTCCCCCTCCGCCTCTCTCTAGGTCGTGCGCGGCCGCGCGGCGTCCCAGAGGAAGTAGACGAGCAGGCCGACGATCGGGAAGAGCAGGATCAGCAGGATCCAGAGCACCTTTGCGGCGCCGCCGAGGTCGGGTCGCTGGATGACCCGGTAGGCGACGATGAGCCAGACGATGATCCAGACGACGACCGCGGCGGTTGCGAGCAGGTACACGGGCGTAGCCTAATCGGCTAGTCGTGGATGCGTGCGATGAGGTCCTCGCGCCGCAGCACCTTCACTTCCAGCCCGCCCAGCCGCACGTCGTAGCCGACGTTGCGCGGGTAGAGGACCTTGTCGCCCGCGTCGACCCCGGTCACGTCCGCGCCGATCGCGGTGACGATGCCCGTCCGGCACGGAGCAGACTCGGTTGCCGACGCAGGAAGGATGAGCCCGGCGCGGGTCTCGGACTCGTCCGAGATCGGCTGGACCACGACGAACTCGTCGAGCGGCTCCAATGAGATGTCGACGCTTCTCGATTCCTCGATCACGCCCTAACGATAGAGCTAGAGGCGACCGGCCTCCACGATCCGCTGCAGGAACTGCTGCGTGCGCGGCTCGCGGGGCGACTCGAAGATCTCCGCCGGCGTCCCCTCCTCGAGGATGACGCCGGCATCGAGGAAGCAGACGCGATGCGCGACGTCGCGCGCGAAGCCCATCTCGTGCGTCGCGACGAGCATCGTCATGCCCTCCTCGGCGAGCTCGCGAATGAC
>JBKPLV010000177.1:0-11478 GCA_046731795.1 Actinomycetota bacterium
CATCGCGACGATGGCCGCACCGCCTCGCTACCGCGAGCTCGAGGAGGAGATCGACAAGGTCCGAGCCGACAAGGAAGGCGCGATCGAGGCGCAGGAGTTCGAGAAGGCCGCGCAGCTCCGCGACAAGGAGCGCAAGCTCACGCAGAAGAAGAAGGAGCTCGAGGAGGAGTGGCGCAACCAGGCCGATGAGGAGCAGCCGGAGATCGGCGAGGACGAGATCGCCGACATCGTCTCGATGTGGACGGGGATCCCGGTCTTCAAGCTCACCGAGGCCGAGTCGCAGAAGCTCATCCGGATGGAGGACGAGCTGCACAAGCGCGTCATCGGCCAGCACCAGGCGATCGTCGCGGTGTCCAAGGCGATCCGGCGCGCGCGAGCGGGCATCAAGGACCCGAAGCGGCCGACCGGCTCGTTCATCTTCCTCGGCCCGTCCGGCGTGGGGAAGACGGAGCTCGCGCGCACCCTCGCCGAGTTCCTCTTCGGAGACGAGGACGCGCTCATCCAGGTCGACATGTCGGAGTACATGGAGAAGCACTCCGTGTCGCGGCTCGTCGGCTCGCCACCAGGCTACGTCGGCTACGACGAGGGCGGCCAGCTCACCGAGGCCGTGCGTCGCAAGCCGTACTCCGTCGTCCTTCTCGACGAGATCGAGAAGGCGCATCCGGACGTCTTCAACATCCTGCTGCAGATCCTCGAGGACGGAAAGCTCACCGACTCGCAGGGGCGGAAGGTCGACTTCCGCAACACGATCGTGATCATGACCTCGAACCTCGGGGCCGCCCAGATCTCGAAGAACCAGACGCTCGGCTTCTCGATCGGCGACGAGCAGGGTCTCTCGTACGACGAGATGAAGGAGCGCGTCATGTCGGAGCTCAAGAAGGTGTTCCGGCCCGAGCTCCTCAACCGCATCGACGAGGTCATCGTCTTCCACAAGCTCGAGAAGGCGGAGATCCTCGAGGTCGTCGACCTGATGATGAAGCGCGTCCGCGAGGAGATGGGCAAGCACGACGTCGTCATCGAGCTGACGGACGAGGCGCGCGAGCTGCTCGTCGAGCAGGGCTACGACCCGGCGATGGGGGCGCGGCCGCTGCGCCGCGCGATCCAGCGGATGCTCGAGGACCCGCTCGCCGACTTCATCCTCGGCCGAGAGCTGGCGCCGGGCTCGACGCTGATCGTCGACCGCCGCGAGAATCCCGGCGAGGGCGAGCCGCCGGTCGAGATCCGCGTGATCGAGGGCACGCCGGTGCCGGCAGCGGTCGGTGGACCGGCGGACGACGATCCGCTTGCGGATCTCGCCGAGCTCGTCGACGAGCCCTCGGACAACTAGCCTTCAGCTTGTGAGTGACGAGCATCCGGCCGCGGAGCGGCCGGCTTCAGGGATCTCTGCGCGACCGGGGTCCGCGCGAGGGGATGGTGGTCTTGCGCGAATAGCACTGCGCCACGCGAAGCCGTCCGACTACGGGCGGGTCATCGGCCGGATCAACGTCTGGTGGGGTGGGCGCGATATGGCGCCCATGCTTCCGAAGCTCTTCTTCATCCACTTCGAGGGCACGAGCTTCGTGGCCGAGGACGACGACGGCGAGCTGCGCGGCTTCCTCTGCGGATTCCTCTCGCAGACGGCCTCTGACGAGGCGTACATCCACTTCGTTGGCGTCGATCCCGACGTGCGGGGAGACGGTCTGGGCAGGGCGCTCTACGAGCGTTTCTTCGACGAGGTCCGAGAGCAAGGCCGCACGGTCGTGCGCTGCGTCACCTCGCCTGTCAACCCGCGCTCGATCGCCTTTCACGAGGCGATGGGATTCGAGGTCGACCGGGTCGTCCCGGACTACGACGGTCCAGGTGAGGACCGCGTGCTGCTCGTCAGGCGGCTGACCTGAGCCCGCGTCGCTTCGGCTTCTGCCCGAGAGGCATCCGTGCCGGCCTCCGCTCGGCGACCCAGTCGCGATACGTGCCGTAGGCGACCACACCGGCGAGCACGGCGAACCCGTAGCTCGGCCACGACGAGCCCGCGTCGGTCAGGTTCTTTACGAGGGCGACGACGAGGATGGTCCCTCCGAGGCCGAGGCAGATCGTCGACCAGGGCACGTCCTCGGACATGTCCACGTCTGAGAGCGCCCGGAGGACGACGATCGCGACGAGAGCGATCACGAGCAGCCCGAGCAGGAGGCCCCAGGCGTCCCAACCGTCGAGCGGGAGCTTCGCGACGCCGGCACGTCCGTAATCGACCTCGACGTGCTGCCACGTCAGGAAGAGGCTGAGGAACAGGAGCGGACCGGCCACGAGGACGAGCTGCGTGCCTCGTGACAGAGCCTTGAACGTCGCCATCGGATTCCTTTCGGCGGTGGGTGAACCTCGGACGGCCGCTGTCCGATGAGTACTCGGCTCAGGGTACTCCCGAAAGCGCCGAATGGGGTATTTCCCGGGCCTTTGCCGGTTCTTCACACAGGCAACGTCACGGCGCGCTCGGCGCCGCCGTGACGTTGCCCGATGGTGAGGGCGGGCTAGGTGCGCTGCTCGTCGGACGACTCGCCGCTCGCCGCCTCGCGCGGCCCAGCGGAAGCGCCGGGCGCCTCCTCGGCGGCTTCGCCTGGCGCCGATTCCGTCGCTTGAGGCGGCACAGAAGCCTCGGCCGGAGCGGAGCGCTCGGGCGGCGGTGCGGCGGGCGGCGGTGCCGGCGAAGGCGCCGCGGCGGCCGCGGCCCCACCGGAGCCCCCGAAGCTCGACGCCTCGGTCTTCAGGTGCTCCACGCCTCCCGCTTCCTGCACCTCCATCCACGCGCCCACGGCGACGAGGATTGCGAGGACGACGCCAACGTAGCTCGCCCACGTGGAGTAGTCGTCGGTCAGGTTCTTGAGGATCGCCAGCACCGCGATGAGGACGCCGAGCACGAAGCTCGTCGTCGCGAAAGAGAGCGGAATCGGAACGTCGACTGCGGCCATGCGCGCGACGATTCGCGCGATCAGGACGATGGTGAGGATGCCCATGATGATCCCGCCCAGATCGTCCCAGGCGCTGACCCCCGCACTGCCGGAGCCGAGGGGGCCGAGATCGAAGTCGACCTCCTGCCAGTTGAAGAAGCTGTCGATGAGGAGCAGGACGCTCGCGATGAACATGAGCTGCGTCCCGCGCCCGAGGGCCTTCAATCTGTCCATCCGTCCCGTCCTTTCGTCGACGACTGCGTCGGTCCCAAGCACTCTTAACTACTGCTCGCCGACTTTCAAGCGAATAGGCGCACTTTCGTGAGGGGAGGCGTCGGACGCCCGTCCTAGACTGGCTGCTCCGTGGCGAAGGTCACCGTCCAGTTCACGTGCGCCGAATGCGGCACGACGTCGGGTCGCTGGCTCGGCAAGTGCCCCGGCTGCGGTGCCTTCGGCAGCCTGGTCGAGGAACTCCACGGCTCGACGGGTGAGCGGCCTGCCGCGGTCGCCCTGAAGCCGGTCCCGATCGGATCCGTCGCGGCCGAGGAGTCGGCGCGCATCTCGAGCGGCGTCCCCGAGCTCGACCGCGTACTCGGTGGTGGCCTGGTGCCGGGATCGCTCGTCCTCGTGGGGGGAGAGCCGGGCGTCGGGAAGTCGACGCTGCTCCTCACCGCGCTCGGGGCGATCGCGCGCGCCGGGCGACGGGCGCTGCTCGTCACCGGCGAGGAGTCTGCGGCCCAGGTCTCCCTCCGGGCCGCGCGTCTCGGCGGTACCGAGTCCGTCGAGATTCTCGCCGAGACCGAGCTCGAGTCGGTGTGCGCGACGCTCGAGGCGGAGCGGCCCGACGTGTGCGTGATCGACTCGGTGCAGACGCTGCACGCCTCGGCCCTCGGATCCGCGCCCGGCTCGGTCGCGCAGGTCCGCGAGGCGGCTGGGCGCCTGCTGCGCGTGGCGAAGGAGGCCGGCGTCGCGACGGTGCTCGTCGGCCACGTGACGAAGGACGGCGCTGTGGCCGGCCCGCGCGTGCTCGAGCACCTCGTCGACTGCGTCCTCCAGTTCGAGGGCGACCGCTACCACGAGCACCGCGTCCTACGCGCGACGAAGAACCGCTTCGGCTCGACGAATGAGCTCGGCGTCTTCGAGATGACGGCCGCAGGGCTCGTCGGCGTGCCCGACCCCTCACAGCTGTTCGGGACGACCCATGCTGGCGAGATCGGCGCGGCTGTCGGCTGCGCGCTCGAAGGTACCCGGCCGCTGCTCCTCGAGGTGCAGGCACTCGTGGCCCCGACTGACCTCGCGATGCCGCGCCGGGTCGGCACGGGAGTCGACCCGAAGCGTCTCGCCATGATCGTCGCCGTCCTCGGGCGCCACGCGGGTGTCGCGCTCGCCAGCTCGGACGTCTTCGTCAACGTCGCGGGCGGCGTGCGAATCGAGGAGCCGGGCGCCGACCTCGCCGTCGCTCTCGCCATCGCTTCGGCGGCGCGCGGCGTGCCCGTCCGCGAGGGAGTGGCGGCGTTCGGGGAGATCGGCCTGACCGGGCGTCTACGGCCGCCCTCACAGGTTGAGCGTCGCCTCGAGGAGTGTGCGAAGCTCGGCATCCTGACCGTGGTCGCCCCGCCGGGCGCGACGGTGAGGACGGCACCGGCGATCGCCTCCGTCGAGACCTTGCGGCTCGCACTTCGGGCTGGGCTCGAGCCGAAGCCGCGCGCCGAGGAGGCCGCGTAGCCCGAGCAGACGACGTTGCGGTTCCGTTAATCGCCTGTGAAGAACGCGCTATGATGTGAGCCGATCGCCGGCAGGAGGACACTGCCGGTTCTTTTTCGTGAAGGCGACGGATTCCGACACCGGGGAGGTCCTCTTGTTCGACATCGGCGACAAGGTCGTCTATCCACACCACGGCGCGGGGACGGTCGTTCGGAAGGAGAAGCGCGAGGTTCTCGGCGAGACGCGGGAGTACCTCACGATCCAGATCCTCCACAACGACATGACCGTGAACGTCCCCTGCGAGAACGCGGAGCGGGTAGGTCTACGAACCGTCATCGACCAGCGCACTGTCGCCATGGTCGTCAGGACCCTTTCGGGCGGCTCCACCGAGATGCCGAAGAACTGGAACCGCCGCTTCAAGCACAACCGCGACAAGATGAAGACCGGCAACATCTTCGAGCTCGCCGAGGTCGTGCGGAATCTCGCCGTGCGCAACAACGAGAAGGGCCTCTCCACCGGCGAGAAGCAGATGTTCGTCAAGGCCAAGAAGATCCTGGCGTCCGAGCTCATGTACGCGAAGGACATGGACGAGGACGAGGCCGCGGTGTGGCTCGACGACGTCCTGTCCCGCGCCGGGCAACCGAAGACGAAGTCCCGCGCGAAGCCGAAGCCGGCCACCGCCAACGCGTAGATGTCCGAGCGCCCGGGCGGCTCCGCCGAGGTCGGGGCCACCTGGGTGTTGATCGCGGCCGCCGGCTCCGGCGAGCGCCTGGGGATCGATCGTCCGAAGGCGTTCGCCGTGCTCGGTGGGCGTCCGCTGCTCGCCGAGAGCATCGACCGCCTCGACCGCTGCCCTCTCGTCGACGCGATCGTCGTCGCGGCCCCTCCGGGCTGGGAGGAGCCCTCGATCCTGCTCGCCGAGGAGCTCGCCGCGTCGAAGGTCGTCGCCTGTGTGACCGGGGGCGCGACGAGGGCCGAGTCCGTCGCCGCGGCGCTCGCCGAGGTCGACGAGCAGGCACTCGTCGTGGTCGTGCACGACGCTGCGCGCCCACTCGTGGACGACGCCGTGCTGCAGCGGCTGCTGTCGCCGCTCGGCGAGGGCTACGACGGGGCCGTCCCCGCGCTGCCGGTCGCCGACACCCTGAAGCGTGTTCGCGACGCGGTCGTCGTCGAGACCGTGGATCGAGAGTCGCTCGTGGCGGCGCAGACGCCGCAGGCCTTTCTCGCGCCCATCTTTCGGCGAGCCTTCTCAGGCGAGCTCGGCGGCGTCACCGACTGCGCCTCGCTCGTCGAGCGCGTCGGGGGGAGAGTGGCCGTCGTCGACGGCGATCCGAAGCTGCTCAAGGTCACGACCGCGGACGACCTGGCCCTCGTCGAGACGTGGCTTTAGAGGCCGTCGTCTTCGACGTCGGCGAGACGCTCGTCGACGAGGAGCGGTGGTGGCGCGAGCTGTGCGAGCGTGCTCGGCTCCAGCCGCACGTCGTCTGGGCCGCGCTCGGCGTCACAATCGCGCGCGGCGAGGAGCACGACGCGCTGTGGGGGCATCTGGGCATCGAGAAGCCGAGCGGCTGGCACGGCCTCACCTACTCCCGCGACGACCTCTACCCCGACGCGCTCGAGTGCCTACACCGCGTGCGAGGTCTCGGCCTGCGCGTTGGGATCGTCGGCAACCAGACGGAGGCGCTCGAGGCGTGGGCGCGGGACGAGGCGCTTCCCGCCGACGTGATCTCGTCGTCGGCGAGCCTCGGCGTCCGCAAGCCCGACCCGGCTTTCTTCGAGCGCGTCGCCGTACTGGTCGCGGCCACGCCGTCGAACGTCGCGTACGTGGGAGACCGCGTCGACAACGACGTGCTGCCGGCGGCTGCTTTCGGCATGGTGGCTGTCCACGTGCGCCGCGGCCCGTGGGGTCGCCTGCAGCCGACGCCGCCCGAGGCGACGCTCGGCCTGGACGATCTCGCCTCGCTGCCCGACGCGTTAGCCTCGCTCGCGTGACGGAGCTTCGAGTCGGCCTCGGCTACGACGCACACGCGCTCGAGGAGGGCGTTCCCCTCGTGCTGGGCGGCGTCCCGATCGACTACCCGCGCGGCCTCGCCGGGCACTCGGACGGCGACGTCGTCGCGCACGCGCTGATCGATGCGCTCCTCGGCGCCGCCAACCTCGGGGACATCGGATCGCTGTTCCCCTCGGGTGACGAGCAGTACCGCGGCGCCTCGTCGCTCGACTTGCTGTGGGAGGCGTATCGCGAGGTACGCGAGGCGGGCTGGCAGCTCGTCAACGCCGACTGCGTGCTCGTCGGCGAGGAGCCGCGGATCGGTGACATCCGTGCCGAGATGTGCGAGCGACTTGCGGGAGCACTCGGCGTGGACCGCCAGCTCCTCTCCGTGCGAGCGACGACGACCGACCATCTCGGCTTCACCGGACGTGGTGAGGGGCTCGCCGCGCAGGCCGTCGCGCTTCTGCGTCGATGAAGCTCGTCCGCTACGCCGACCGCCCCGACCTGCTCGAGATCCGGTTCGAGACGCTCGTGGCGAGGACGTTTCCGGAGTACATGAACCACAACGAGCCCGGCCGCAACTGGGGTCGCCTGTACAGGGACTTCCCGGACTTCCAGGTCGGCCTCCTGGACGACGCCGGCGAGCTCGTCGCCGAGGCGCACGCGATTCCCGTGGCGTGGGACGGAACGGTCGAGGGTCTGCCGTCCGGCTGGGATGAGGGCTTCGAGTCCGGGATGGCCGGGGAGGCCCCTTCGACTGCGCTCATGGGGGTCGCCATCAGCGTCGCGCCGAGTCGGCAGGGGGAGCGGCTGTCGAGCCGGATGATCGAGACGTTCCGAGACAACGCGCGCGCCGCCGGCTTGTCGCACGGCGTCATCGCACCGGTGCGTCCGACGTGGAAGCACCGGTATCCACTCATCCCGATCGAGCAGTACGTTGCGTGGCGGCGTGCGGACGGCTCCCACTTCGATCCGTGGATTCGTATCCACGAGCTCGTCGGCGGCGAGATTCTGGCGACGGCGCCGCGCTCCATGGTCGTGCGTGGGTCAGCGGCGGAGTGGGAGGAGTGGACGGGAATGACGTTCCCGGACGATGGCGAGTACGTGTTCCCGGGCGGGCTCGACACGGTGCGCTTCGAGGGCGGGATCGGCACCCACGTCGAGCCGAACGTGTGGGTCCTGCACCGCCTCTGAGTCGATCGGCTCGTCTCAGCCCGCGGGGAGCGTGAACGAGACCCTGGCGCCGCCGCCCTCGCGGTTCTCGGCCCAGATCGTGCCGCCGTGGGCCTCGACGAGGCCGCGTGCGATCGCGAGCCCGAGCCCCGCCCCTCGGGACGAGCGCGACTCGTCTCCCCGCCAGAAGCGCTCGAACATCCGCTCCCGAGCGGCCTCGTCGATACCCGCGCCGGTGTCCTCGACTGCGAGTCGGATCGCGTCGGGCTCCGGCCTCACGAGCACGGCGACGGCGCCGTCCGACGGCGTGTGCCTGAGGGCATTCGTGAGGAGGTTCATGAGCACGCGCTCGAGTTTCTCGGGGGCGAAGCGGGCGGTGACGTCGTCGTCGACGTCCGCGGCGAGGCGAACGCGCTTGCTGCGCGCCTCGGCCTCGATGCTGCGCAGGCTGCTCGACACCACGGGCGCGACTGGCAGTCGCTGCATCTCCAGCGTGAGCGCCCCGGCGTCGATCCGCGCCAGCTCGAAGAGGTCGTCGACCAGCAGCGATAGCGTCCGTACCTGCTCGCGCAGCACCGGGACGTACTCGTCCGGCGCACCCAGCCCGTCCTCGAGCGCCTCGAGCATCGCCTGCATGTTCGCCAGCGGGGTCCGGAGATCGTGGCTCGCCCAGGCGACGAGCTCGCGGCGGGTGTCGAAGAGCTTGCGGAGGTTATCGCCCATCTCGTTGAAGGACGTCGCGAGCTCTCCCACCTCGGCCGGGCCGCCCTCCGGAGCACGGGCCTCGAGATCGCCGCGTGCGAGCCGGGTCGATGCGTCGCGAACGCGGTCGAGCGAATCGACGATCGAACGTGCGAGGACGAGCGCGGCAACGACCGCAGTGAGTGCGGATGCCGCGGTGACGGCGAGGATCTTCACGTCCTCGCCCATGTGGAACATCACCCAGCCCGACAGGAGGACGACGCCGAGTGGGAGGAGCACCGCCAGGAATGCGAGGCCCGCGAGCTGCAGCCTCACGCTCGGCAGCAGACGCAGCAGATAGGCGAAGGCAAGTCCGACGCAGAGCGTCGCGACCGCGATGAGGAAGGCGGTGGCGATCATCGCGTCAGGCTGCCAGCCGGTAGCCGATGCCCCAGACCGTCTCCAGGTACCGGGGCTGCGAGGGGTCGTCCTCGATCTTCTCGCGGAGCCGCCGCACGTGCACCGTCACGGTCCCGGTGTCGAGTGCTGCGGTGTAGCCCCAGACGCTCGCCATCAGCTGGTCGCGCGAGAACACGCGGCGGGGATGGCTGGCGAGGAACCAGAGCAGGTCGAACTCCTTGGCGGTGAGTCGGATCCGCGTGCCGGCCCTCCGCGCATCGCGCGTCTCGCGCTCGAGCTCGACGTCACCGAATGAGAGCGTTCGGACCGAGGACTCGGGCGGGCTGCTCCGGCGAAGGACGCTGCGTACGCGGGCAGCGAGCTCTCGCGGCGAGAACGGCTTGGTCACGTAGTCGTCGGCTCCGAGCTCGAGACCGACGATGCGGTCGGCCTCCTCGCCGCGCGCCGTCAGCATGATCACCGGAAGCTCGGACCGGGCGCGTATCCAGCGGCAGAGGTCGAGCCCGTCCGTGCCCGGAAGCATCACGTCGAGAACGACGAGGTCGGGGTCGGAGCGCTCGAGGAGCGCGCGCGCCGAGTCGCCGTCCGCGGCCTCGACCGTCTCGTGGCCCTCGCGAGCCAGGTAGCGGACGACGACCTCGCGGACGATCGGCTCGTCGTCGACGACCAGCACCGTTGCCATCACCGAATTGTGCGTCTCGGCGGGTTACGCAAGGATGAACAACGCCGTCCCTAGGCGGGCAGGGTAACGACGCCCTCCGCGACCACGACGAGGCCGTCCCGTTCGAGCGAGTGGACAGCCTCGGCGTCGAGCGCCTCGAGCGTGCCGGGCGCAAGAGCAACGGCGCGGAGTGTTTCCGCGCGGCGTTGGCGGAATGAGCCCTCGAAGGGGCCCTGCTTGCGCAGGGGTTCCTCGCGGATCCCGCGCGACGGGCACTCGGACACGAGCGGGCACGCGTTGCAGCGCGGAATCCGGGCGAGGCAGATGGTCGCGCCGAGATCCATCAGCGCCTGCGCCGACGCGCCCGAGAAGACAGCACCGGTTCGGCGCCGCACGCGCTCGACGTTGACGTCGACGGGCAGCACGTCGAGCCCGAGCGCGAAGCAGCTAATCGCCGCCGCGGTGTACGGCCCGACGCCGGGAAGTCTCGTCAGATCGTCAGGCCAGCCGTTCGCGGCGATCTCCTGGGCGGCGCGATGGAGGTTGAGCCCGCGGCGGTTGTACCCGAGCCCCTGCCACTCGCGGATCACGTCGGCAGCGGACGCGTCGGCGAGTGTGTCCACCGTCGGCCAGCGCTCGAGCCACGCGACGTACCGCGGCACGACCCGCTCGACCTGGGTCTGCTGGAGCATGACCTCGGACACGAGGATCGCGTACGGGTCCTGTGTGTGGCGCCACGGCAGGTCGCGGCCGTGCTCGGCGAACCAGGCGAGGAGCCGCGCCTCCATGCGTGAGAGGCTACGCGGGTCAAACGCAAGGAGGCAACGGATGACCCTGACCGCGTTCCAGGAGGAGCTCTGCACGACGAGCAGCTGGGACTTCACCGATCTGCGCGCGCTCTTCGTCAACTGCACGCTGAAGCCGTCGCCGGAGCCCTCCAACACGGAGGGGCTCATGCGGATCTCCACGGCGATCATGGAGCGGAACGGCGTCGAGGTGGACTTCGTCCGTGCCGTCGACCACGATCTCGCGCCCGGCGTGTGGCCGGACATGCGCGAGCACGGCGCCGCCTCCGACGAGTGGCCGGAGCTCTACGAACGGGTGCAGGCGGCCGACATCCTCGTGCTCGGATCGCCGATCTGGCTCGGCGAGAAGTCGTCGGTGTGCACGCGCGTGATCGAGCGCCTGTACGGGTGCTCGAGCCTCGTCAACGAGCACGGCCAGTACGCGTACTACGGCAAGGTCGGCGGCTGCGTGATCACCGGGAACGAGGACGGGATCAAGCACTGTTCGATGAACATCCTCTACTCGCTACAGCACCTCGGTTACACGATTCCCCCGCAGGCCGACGCCGGCTGGATCGGCGAGGCCGGGCCTGGGCCGTCGTACCTCGACGAGGGCTCGGGCGGACCGGAGAACGACTTCACGAACCGGAACACGACCTTCATGACGTGGAACCTGCTGCACGTCGCGCGGATGGTCAAGGATGCCGGCGGGCTCCCGGCTCACGGCAACCAGCGCTCGTTGTGGGACGCAGGCTGCCGCTTCGACTTCGCGAACCCGGAGTACCGCTAGACGGGCGCTGCCGGGGCGGCGACCTGCTTCGAGAAGAACGTCAGCGCGGCCTTGGTCTTCGTCTGCTGGCGGCCGTCGAGGCTCACGCCCTTGGCCGAGAGGAACAACCGCGCCTCGGCTGCAACCTGGAACGCGTCGGCGGCGGTGCACTTGGTCGAGAGCTCGAGGATGCGCGATCCGTCCGGATAGAACCAGAGCTCCGCGGTGAGGCGCCGGCCGAGGTCGGGCGGCGTGAAGTTCTGCTTGAGGACGAAGATCGGCCCGAGGACCGAGAGATCCTTCAGCTTCAGCCCGTCGGGCGCATGCGCGGCGAGGAAGGTGCGCTGCTCCTTCGAGAAGATCGACCGGATCGG
>JBKPLV010000178.1:0-3581 GCA_046731795.1 Actinomycetota bacterium
CCGACGACGGCTGGGGCACGTTCGCGATCGCTGCCGCGTTCTTCGCGTCCGGCCTCGTCGAGGTCGTGATCAATCCGGTCCTCGGCCGGCTCACGGATCGGAGCGGCCGCCTCATGCCCATTCGCGGCGGTCTCGCCGCATCGGCGGTGGTCGCGGTCCTCCTCGCCGCAGGTTCGGAGGCGTTCGTCATCGCCCTTCTCGTCTGCGCGGCGGCAATCGCCTTCGGCAGCCTCTACACGCCCGGGATGTCCCTGACGTCGCATCGCGCCGAGACCGCGGGCCTCGCCCAGGGTCTCGCCTTCGGCGTGATGAACACGGCCTGGGCGCTGGGCGAGCTCACGGGCCCTTCGGCCGGCGGTGCGCTCGCCGACGCTGCGGGTGACAGCGCGCCGTATTTCGTCGCGGCGGCCCTCTGCGCGCTGACGCTCGCGGCGACGTACAGGGTCGCGGGAAGAGTCAAGGCCCATGCGACGTGAGGACTGGGATCGGCGCTACGCGGCGGTCGAGAACCTCTGGGCGCAGCGGCCCAACCGGTTCCTCGTCGCGGAGGTCTCCGACCTCGCACCTGGCCGCGCGCTCGACCTCGCGTGCGGCGAGGGACAGAACGCGATCTGGCTCGCGTCCCTCGGCTGGGACGTCACCGGCGTCGACTACTCCGAGGTCGCGATCGCCAAAGCGCATGCACGCGCCGAGCGCGACGGCGTCGACGTGACGTTCACGTGTGCCGACCTCGTCGAATACCTGCCCACGCGGAGCGCGTACGACCTCGTCGTGGTGCTCTACCTGCACATCCCGTCCGCAGCGCGGGCGTCGGTGCACGCGAAGGCAGCCGCGGCGCTTGCCCCCGGCGGCACGTTCCTCCTGCTCGGCCACGACCGTACGAACGCGACCGACGGCGTCGGCGGGCCGAGCGACCCGGATCTGCTCTACACCGCGGACGAGATCGCCGCGGAGCTGTCCGGGCTCGAGATCGAGAAGGCCTCGACGGTGCTGCGTGACGTCCACGGCGAGGACCGCGACGCCATCGACACGATCGTCAGAGCGCGGCGACGGGCACTGCGCTGAGCTCGGCGGGATAGCGCTCGAGGACCCAGTCGCCGTCGAACGGCTCGAGGCGATAGTCGCGGCCGTTCACGAGCGCGTAGTCGCCTCGACGCGGGTCCATCGGCAGGCGGGACTCGACCGGGTACCAGCGGTTGTGCCGATCGACGAGGTCGTTGAGCTCGTCGAAGGACCAGGCCTCGGCGGCGGCGATCCACGCACGCCGGAAGCCTTGCGGATCGCCGTCGAAGTCGCGGGCCAGCGTCTCCCAGCGCTCGCGCAGCGACCCCTCCGCCGCGGCCACGCGCTGCTCGATCTCCCGGAGCCGGAGCATGTACGGAAGCGGCCCGCGCGTGGCAACCAGGTACGCCTCGGCGCTCGGGCGGAAGGAACGTGCGCGGATCGGGAGCGGCTTCCCGCGTAGCTCGATGGTCTCGAGATCCTCCGCGAGCGCTGCGAGCTCGCGGCGCTGGCGCGGTGTCTCGGGCAGGACGACGCCCTGGCGCAGGATGGCGTCGCGCTCGGCCTTCTCCATACCCGGATTAGACCTGCCGAGAGGCGGCTCAGGTCGAGAGCATGCGCGCGAGCCACGATCGTCGAGGACGTTCCTTCCCGGCGGACTCGGAGTCCGGCTCTTCGAGCTGCTCCTCGGCCGCCCCGGACTCGATCGAGGTCAGCGGCTGCTCGCTCTCACCCCGCAGCTCCAGGGTCTCCTCAGGCGCTCCCGGCTCGCCGACCCGCATCAGCTCCTGCTCACCGCGCCGTGCCGCCAGACGCTCGAAGTCGCCCCGGATCGCACTGCGCATCTCGTCGAGGTGGCTCTCCTCGCGCACGAGACCGGTCCTTCCCGGCTCGCGCTTCGAGTCCTTCCGCTCTAGCGGCGCGAGCCGAAGGTCGCGGTCCAGACGACCGCGTCGGCTCCCTCGAGCAGGCCGTCCGCCCGCACGGGCGCCAGGCCGAGGTCCCGGAAGCTGGGCCCGAGGATGTTCGCGCGATGCTCGGGCGACTGGAGCCAGGCGGTCACGACGTTCCGAGGGGAGACCTGTCCCCAGCTGCCGGCGAAGAGGTTCTCGCCGAAGGTCGTGAAGCGATACCCGGCGGCCCGCACCGCGGCGGTTGCCGAGGCGCCGCAGGGTGTGTGCGAGAACTGGCCGCACGAAGCGACGCGCTCGCCCTTCATCGCGGCAGCGCGCTGCAGAGCGGGCCGGCGCACGAGGCGGCGGCGGCGGTCCCGTGCGCGCGCCCAGTTGACGAGGCATGTGACCGCACGTACCTGCAACGCGGCCGGAGCGGCAGCGTCGTCCGCCGAGGTGCAGGCACCCTCGGGCGCGAGGTACGCGCTCCAGGCGACGCCGGCGCCGTCAGCACGCCCGGCGACGACGAGCGTCACCGCAAGGAGAGTCACGGCGGCCGCCACCACGAGGGCGCGGGCCCGTGTTGCCGCAGTCACGGGAGGCACGGTTCCCACCGTGGACCAAAGCCAATTGGCCTCCTTGCCCTGACTGGGGCATACGTCCTCCCCCGAGTCAGTGATCCTGCCCCTCGTCAGGGATCACTCGGCGACTCTATCGTCTCCCCTGGATGGTGCGTGCGCCAAGTGGCGGCGGCGAGCAATCCGAGGGCGAGCGTGGGCAGCACGGTGAGGGCGCGGTAGAGCAGCGTCGCCGCCACTGCCTCGGCGTTCGGCGCACCGAAAGCGACCAGCGCACCGGTGAGGCCCACCTCCACGATCCCGACGCCTCCCGGCGTAAGTGGAAGCGCACCGAGGATCCGGACGAGCGCCCAGGCCGCGAACGCCTCGACCGCGGTGACCTCGGAGCCCGTGACACCCGTGACGCGGAGGCACACGAGCAGGAGGACGAACACGGTGAGGTGTCCCGCGAGCGTCGCAAGCGTGATGACGTGCCAGCGGCGGCGCAGCAGCTCGAGCGCGTCCGACCGGAACCGGGCGAACGACTCCCCGCCCCACCCCACCGACCCGCGCCGGACGAGACGGAGCGTGCGGTTGGCGAGCCGCGCGGCCAGGTCCCCGATGCGCCGGGCCCGGTCCGCCCGCGACAGGACGAGCGCGAAGCCGGTGATCGCGACGGCGAGGACAGCGACGCCGATGAGCGCAGCCGTCTGGAGTGCCGGGTGCTGCTCGTCGGCGAGCGTCAGGAGCGCGAGCGCGACCACCGGGAACGCGAGGTTCGCGAGCTGGTTCCAGAGTCCCGCGATCGCGACCGCCAACGCGACCGCGCTCGCCGGGAACCGCCACGAGCGGAGCATCGTGTACGAGGCGCCCATTCCGACGGCCGCGCCGGCCGGCGACACGATGGAGAGCGCGGTCGACGCCTGCGTCAGCGCCATCGCCTCGCGATAGCGGAGCCCCGGCAGCGCGGCCATCCACGGCGGCGGAAAAGTCGAGAGGTTCAGCAGCACCGCGCCGACGAGGAGCGCCCAGTCCTGCCAGTCGAGGCCGCTCAGGACGTCCAGAACCGACCGGTAGTCGGCGATCCGAGGGAGGACGAAGACGAAGACGAGGACGACGACGACGATCG
>JBKPLV010000179.1:0-4943 GCA_046731795.1 Actinomycetota bacterium
CCGTCGGTGGAGACGTCGACAGCGACAATCGACCCGGCCCCCGACCAGGCGCGACCGACGACCTCACAGCGACCGGTCGGCAGAACGCGCGCACGGCTCATGAACTCCGGAACTCCCGGCGGCACCATCAACGAGCGCGGCACGATCGTCGTGATCGGCTCCCCGGGCTCGTCCTCGGCCTGGCGGATTCGGTACGCCTGACGCATCTGGTAGCCGTCGAACGGCGCGTCGCGAACGGTTATGCGGGCCAGCCACTTCACGCTGGTCATGCCGTACCAGCCGGGCACCACGAGGCGGAGTGGGTGGCCGTGCTGCGGCGGGAGCGGGACGCCGTTCACGTCGTACGCGAGGATCGCGTCTCCCTCGAGCAGCTCGTCGAGCGCGACGCTCCGCTCGTATGCCTGCAGCTCGTCGCCCTCGACGCCGCGATCGAGCCCCGTGAAGACGACCTCGACGGCACCATCAGATACGCCGGCCTCCGTGAGCACATCACCGACCGGGACTCCGCGCCAGCGGGCGGTCCCGACCGCCTCGAGCAGCCACGGCTGGCTCTCCACGTGCGGCTGGACGAGCGCGCGACCGTTGCCGGCGCACTCCATGGTCACCGCGATCTCCACCGCCGGTCGGGCGCGCAGGTCGTCGAGCGAGAGCGAGAGCTCGCGCTCCACGAGTCCCCCGACCTCGAGCCGCCAGGCGGACGCGTCGACGTGGGGGATGTCGTAGTGCGTGAGGAGGTAATGGAGGCCGATCGGCGTGATGTCCCAGCGGAGCGCCTCGAGCAGCATCCCGTGGTTCCGCGCCGCGAGCTGCAGCTCCTGCAGGTTGATCGCGCCGGCCTCCGTCACGATCCGAGCACGTTAACCGCACGCGCCGCCACGAGCAGAACCGTCGCGGCCGAGATCGCCGACTCGACCGCCATCACGGCCTTCGCCCGAAGTGAGAAGGGCATCGTGTCCGTCGGGCTGAAGGCGATGGCGTTCGTCACGGAGACGTACAGGTAGTCCCAGACCTGCGGCCGCCAGAGCCCTGCCTCGTCCTCGTCCTGCGGGAAACGGAAGTCCACGACCCGGCGCGTGCCGGTGGCGCGGCGCGTGAACGGCCCGCCGTCGTCGAGCTCCCAGAAGATGAGGCCGAACACGATCAGGTCGGCGAGGTAGATCGCGAAGCCGGTGGCGAGGAGCTCTCCGCCTCCCAGGTCGGCGGTGCTCGTGGTCATGAGGCCGACGAGGAGGACGCCGAGCGCGCCGACGTTCCCGGCGGCGAGAGCGAAGAGGAGCACCAACGCGGCCTGGCGGGAGCGGACGAGTGCACGTCCGCGCCGAGCCACGAGGAGATCGCCGACCAGGACGAGAGCAGGAACGCCGAGGATCAGCCAGGCCCACCACGGGAAGCCGAGCAGCCCCCACGCCTGCCAGCGGCTGAGGACCGCCAGCACGACGAACACGAGGACCAGCACCACGGCGACCGGGGCTGCCTCGAGCCGCACCTCGCTCGTCATGGCGTCGGCTTCGGTCACGCGACGAAGTTCGGGTCGTCGCCGATCGTTCCTGTCACCACGAGCCGATTTGCTTGGATCAAGCGGTGCAGTCGGATCGGGTGCTGACGAAGGCGTTCGTGCTGACGATGCTCGCGGAGTTCGCGCTCTGCATGTCCGTCGGCATGCTGCTCGCGATCGTCCCCGTCTTCGCGGACGACGAGCTCGGCGCCGGGAGCTTCGGCGTCGCCCTCGCGGTTGCCGCCGTCAGCCCGATGGTCCTCGTCTGCCAGCCGCTCGCCGGTCGGTACGCGGACCGGAACGGCCGGCGGATCCTGATCGTGCTGGGCGGCGTCGTCGCGGCGGTGAGCGTTGCCGCCTACGTCATCGCCGACTCTCTTGCGGCGCTCGTCGCCCTGCGCCTGCTCACCGGGATCGGCGAGGCGATGGCGCTCGTCGGCGCGGCGACGATGGTCACGGATCTCGCGCCTGCGCACCGGCGCGGCGAGGCCCTGAGCATTTTCAGCCTCGGGCTCTGGGGCGGGCTCGCCCTCGGTCCGCTCCTCGGCGAGCTCGTGCTCGGTGACGACCGCTTCGACGCCGTGTGGCTGCTCGCCGCCGCGTGCTGCCTGACCGCGGGCCTGCTCGGGCTCACGCTTCCGGAGACCGCGCCCGCGAGGGGTGCCGACCGGGTGGCGGAGGCGTCCCGGCTCGTGCACCCGGCGGCGATCGCGCCGGGGATCGTGCTCACGTTCACCGTGCTCGGGTTCGCCGGGCTCGGGACGTTCGGGGCGCTCTACGCACGCGACCTCGGACTCGACGGCGCCGGCTCGGTGTTCCTCTTGTTCTCTGCCGTCGTCGTCGCGACGCGGGTCCTGGCGCGACAGGTCCCGGATCGCCTGGGGCCTAAGCGGACTGCTCGCGTCGCCCTCTCGCTGATCGCGGTGGGCCTGTTCGCGATCGGGCTCTGGAACGTTCCGGCCGGGCTCTTCGCCGGGACCGCGGTCGTCGCGTTCGGCCACGGCCTCGCCTTCCCCTCCCTGATGACGCTCGCCGTGAATGCCGGGCCTGCGAGCGAGCGCAGCTCCGTCGTCGGCACGTTCAGCGCCTTCACCGAGCTCGGCTTCCTCGTGGGGGCGCTGACGCTCGGCGCGGTCGCATCGGCGGTCGGGTACGACGGCGTCTTCGTCGTCTGCGCCTTCGGGCCGCTCCTCGGCGTGCTCGTGCTCTCGCGCATCTCGGTGCGGCAGCCACTCCCCGCCCCGGGAGCTGCCTAGGTGGAGACGCGGGAGCTCGGACGGAGCGGCGTCTCCGTCACCAGGATCGTGCTCGGCTGCGGCAACTTCGGCGGCGTCGGATCGTCGCCGGCCTTCTTCGGCCAGGGGATCCCGCACGAGGAGGCGCCGCGCATCATGGATGCCGCCTGGGACCTGGGGATCCGTACCTTCGACACGGCCGATGCGTACGGCGGGGGACGCAGCGAGGCGTGGATCGGGGAGTGGCTCGCCGCGAAGGGGGGCGCCGTCGCGGGCGCCGTCACCGTCGAGACGAAGACCTTCAATCCGATGGAGGCGGACGCCGACCACGGCCTGAGCGCGCACCGCGTCAAGCGACAGGTCGAGTCGAGCCTGCAGCGCCTCGGCCTCGAGCGCATCCCGCTCTACCTGGCCCACGACTTCGACCCCGACACGCCGCAGGAGGAGACGCTCGCCGCGTTCGGCGAGCTGATCGACGCGGGGAAGATCGGCGCGATCGGAGCGTCCAACTTCACCGCCGAGCAGCTCACGGAGGCGGTCGAGCTCTCCGAGCTCGAGGGGCTGCCGCGCTACGAGTGGGTGCAGAACTCGTTCTCCCTGCTCGAGCGCGACGACGCCGAGTCCCTCTTTCCCGTGTGCCACGAGCACGGGCTCGGCTATGAGGCCTTCGGGCCGCTCGCAGGCGGCTGGCTCACCGGCCGCTACCGCCGAGGGGCGGAGTACCCGAAGGGCTCGCGCATGACCCAGCGGCCGGAAGGCTACCGGCGGTACGAGACCGACGAGGTCTTCGACGCCCTCGAGGCCTTCGAGCAGCAGGCGCAGGAGCGTGGCGTCTCGATGGCCGGGCTTGCGATCGCATGGCTCCTCGGCGTGCCCGAGGTCACGGCGGTCGTCGTCGGGCCGACGAGCGCCGAGCAGCTCGAGCCGGTTCGCGAGGCGCTCTCGCTGCAACTGAGTGACGAGGAGCATGCGCATCTGAGAGGCTTGTTTCCGTGATCGTGCTGTCCGAGCACGAGGTCCGAGCGCTCCTCGACATGCCGTCGTGCATCGAGGCGATGGAGGAGGTGCTCGCTTCGCTCGCCCGCGGGGAGCTCTACAACCCACTCCGCTCGGTCGCGCGACCGGATGGAGCCGAGACGCTGCTTGGCCTCATGCCGGCCTATCGGGACTCGCCGGTCAAGGCCTACGGGCTCAAGGAGATCGTCATCGTGCCGGACAATCCCTCCCGGGGACTCGACACGCACATGGGCGGCGTCCTGCTCCACGACGGCGAGACCGGGGAGTTGCTCGCGATCATGAACGCGTCGCCGATCACCGAGATCCGGACTGCGGCCGTCTCCGCCGTCGCTACCCGCGCGCTCGCGCGGCCCGACGCGCAGCGCGTCGCGATCCTCGGCTCCGGAGCGCAGGCGCGCGGTCACGTGCACGCGATGCGCGCCGTGCTCGAGGAGCCTGAGATCCGCATCTGGTCACGCGACCTGGAGAGGGCGGAGGCGCTCGCGGGCGACGTGGGCGCGACCGTCTCCCCGTCCGTCGACTCGGCACTCTTCGGCGCCGAGGTCGTGTGCACGACGACCGGGGCGAGGGAGCCCATCGTCGAGAAGCGTTGGCTCGCGCGCGGAGCGCACGTGAACGCGGTCGGCGCCTGCTTCCCGACCACCCGCGAGCTCGACACCGAGACGGTTGCCGGCGCCTCGTTCTTCACCGATCGGCGCGAATCGTGTCTCAACGAGGCCGGCGACTTCATCATCGCCGCGTCGGAGGGAGCCATCGGCCCCGAGCACATCAAGGCCGAGCTCGGGGAGGTGCTCGCGGACATGCACCCCGGACGCGAGCATGAGGACGAGCTCACCATCTTCGAGTCGCTCGGCATCGCCGTCGAGGACCTGGCCTCGGCCGAGCTCATCGTGCGCCGCGCGCGTGAGCGCGGCCTCGGCGTCGAGGTCCCCTTCTGATCCCGCTCGCCGAGATCGAGGCCGCGCGCGAGCGGATCTCGGACACCGTCGTCCGAACGCCGCTCGTGCGCCTGCAGGTGGATGGCGCGCCTGCGGAGATCTGGCTCAAGCTCGAAAACCTCCAGCCGATCGCCTCGTTCAAGCTGCGCGGCGCCGCGAACGCCGTGCTGAGCGCGCCGCCGGAGGCGCTCCGCGACGGCCTCGTCACCACCAGCACAGGAAACATGGCGCAGGGTGTCGCGTGGATGGCGCGCGAGC
>JBKPLV010000180.1:0-3544 GCA_046731795.1 Actinomycetota bacterium
CCGCCGATGAGGAACGCGACGACCGTCGTCACGAGCGGCGTCACGATCCCGCCGGCGCGCTGGTGCAGCGCAAGACGGGCAGGAACCGTCCCGGGCTCTGAGGGTTGGACCGGAACCGGCGCCTGCTCGCTCATGCCGCCGCTTCGCCTTTCAGCGTGCCGCCGGTCATCGCCACGCCGAGTTCTTCCTCGCTCGCGTCAGGCCCGTACTCCGCCACGATCGCTCCCTCGTAGATGACGAGGATCCGGTCCGAGAGGGAGAGGATCTCCTCCAGCTCCAGGGAGACGAGCAGCACTCCCTTGCCCCGGCCTCGCGCCTCCAGGAGCTGCCGGTGAACGAACTCGATCGCCCCCACGTCCAGCCCTCGTGTGGGCTGTGCAGCCAGCAGAACGCTTGGATCGCGCCCGATCTCACGGGCCAGGACGACCTTCTGCTGATTCCCCCCCGATAGCGCCGAGGCTCGAGTCTCGGGCCCCCCGCCCCGGACGTCGAACCGTTGGAGCAGCTCCCGGGCGCGCCGGACGATGCGAGACGGGAACAGCCAGCCGAAGCGGGAGTTCGGCTGCTTGTCGTAGTCGTGCAACGCGAGGTTCTCCGCGAGCGTGAAGTCGAGCACGAGCCCACGGCGCTGACGATCCTCCGGAACGTGGCCCATGCCGAGACCCAGGATCTCGCGTGCCCCCGCGCCCGTGATATCCCGTCCCTCCAGTCGCACGGAGCCTGCGACCGGCCGCCGCAGCCCCGAGAGGACCTCGATGAGCTCGGACTGTCCGTTGCCGTCGACGCCCGCGAGGCCGACGATCTCACCCGCCCTAACCTCGAAGGAGACGCCGCGGACGGTCTCGAGCCCGCGGTCGTCCGCGGCCCGCAGGTCCTCCGCCTGAAGCAGCGGCTCGCCGGGGCTCGATGGAGGCTTCTCGACGCGGAGGAGGACTTCCCGCCCCACCATGAGGCGCGCGAGACCTTGCTCGGTCGCCCCCTCGCGTGGCACGGTCTCGACCAGCTTGCCGCGGCGGAGCACGCTGATGCGGTCGGCGATCTCGAGCACCTCGTTCAGCTTGTGGCTGATGAAGATCACGGACATGCCTTCGCGTACGAGCGTGCCGAGGATCTCGAAGAGCTCGCCCGACTCCTGCGGCGTCAGCACAGCCGTCGGCTCGTCGAGAATCAGCACGTCCGCTCGGCGATAGAGCGCCTTTAGGATCTCGACCCGCTGCTGCTGGCCGACGCTGATGTCCTGGATGCGCGCGTCCGGTTCGATCGCGAAGCCGAAGGCGTGCGCGAGCTCCCTTACACGTTCTTCCGCCGCGGCGTGATTGAGGAAGAGCGCGTTCGTCGTCGGCTCGTTCGCAAGAATGACGTTCTCGGCGACGGTCATCACCGGGATGAGCATGAAGTGTTGGTGCACCATGCCGATGCCGTGCGAGATCGCGTCCTTCGGCGAGTGGAAGGTCACCGCCCGCCCGTTGACCAGGATCTCCCCTCCGTCGGGCCGATAGAGGCCGTAGAGGACGTTCATCAACGTGGACTTCCCTGCGCCGTTCTCCCCCAACAGGGCGTGGACCTCGCCACGTCGCAGGTCGAGGTCGACGTGGTCGTTGGCGACGACACCGGGGAACCGCTTCGTGATCCCCCGCAGTTCGAGCACCGGGACGCCGTCGTTCATGCGGGGCATCCTATTTCGGCTGCCTTGCCGGAGGGAAGTCTTGGGCAACTCGGGAGAGACCCAGGGAGCAGGAAAACCCGCCCCCTGGGTCTCGTGTGCTACTTCGCCGGCGGCTTGACCTTGCCGCTTGCCATCAACTTCAACAGCACTGCGTTGGATGCCCTGTACTGCGCCGCAACCTTCTTCGGCAGTTTCACCGAGAGCCGGCCGTATCCCACCCCACCGTTCTTCGCGGTGTAGTTGGCGTTGTAGCCCGTCTTGAAGGCCGCCGGGTTCTTGGCGAACTCGATGATCGAGTCATAGACGGCCGTCTCCACGTGCTTCGTCGCGCTCGTCAGCACGTGCGGGCCGAAGAAGTACTGGTCGGCGTCGACACCGATCGCCCACACCTTCTTCTGCTTCGCGGCGTCGAGAGCCCCGAGGCCGCAGCCACCCGCGACCTGGAACACGACCTTCGAGCCGCGCGCGATCTGGCTCAGCGCGGTCGCCTTGCACTTCGCCTGGTTGTTGAAGGTCGGGTCGTTGGCGTACTGGGTGATGACCTTGACGCTCGGGTTCGCCCGCTTCGCGCAGAACTGGTACCCGGCGAAGAAGCGGACGATCGCCGTCACCTTGTTCGCGCCGACGGCCGAGATGATGTCGGGGCCGGGCAGGCGCTTGGCCTCCAGGGCGGCGATGTTGCCCACGAGGCAGCCGGCCTGCTGCTCCCTGAACTGGACACCGCGCACGTTCGTGGGCTTGCCCTTGACGGCGTTGATATCGACGTCGATACCGAGGAACTTCGTGTCCGTGAACGCCGGCGCCACCGTGTCCAGGGGACCGAAGGTGAAGAGCACGCCGTTCGCAATCACGAGCTGATAACCGTCCTGTGCTGCCCGCTGAAGGTTCGGCGTGCGGTCGGCGTCCGTGTTCGTGATGTAGATCCGGCTTTCGAGCTTGCTGCCGAGCGTCTTCTTCGCCTTCGCCAGACCCTGGCCGGCGAGCGTGTTGAAACCCTTGTCGTTCAGACCGCCGGTGTCGGTGACGAGGGCGACCCTGACCGCCGCCTGATCCTGCGCGGCTGTGCCCGTGCCGGCAACGAGGCCCGTAACCGTGATGACGGCCGCGATCGTCGCCGCGAGTGCGGCGACTGCCTTGGTACGTACTTTCACTTGCCCTCCTTGGAGTAAGCCTGCCGCCCTGATTGGACGCTTGGTCTAACCGCAAGTTGCGACTCTTCACACGTGCGTAAAGAGACGTAACGGAGGCGCAGACTAGCGTTTCGCGGCGGATCAGACCGTGTGAAGGTCCGTTTCGGACACGAGCACGCGACGCGGCTTGGAGCCCTCGTAGCCGGAGATGATCCCGCGTCGCTCGAGCATGTCGATAAGACGTCCCGCCCGGGTGTAGCCCACGCGCAGCCGGCGCTGGAGCAGCGACACGGAGGCGGTCTGCGTCTGCACGACGATCTCGATCGCCTTGTCGAGCAGCGGATCCTCGTCGGGGTCGAACTCGCCGTCCTCCTCGGCCTCCTCGTACGCGGCCTCGGGTGCCTCGAGCAGCGACTCGTCGAGGTCCTGGCCGCGCTGCGAGCGGCACTGCTCCACGACGAGCGCGACCTCCTCCTCGGTCACGTACGCACCCTGGAGCCGCTGCAGGCGCGACGTCCCGAGGGGCTTGAAGAGCATGTCGCCCTGACCGAGCAGGCTCTCGGCGCCCGCGCCGTCCAGGATCACGCGCGAGTCGGTCTGACTCGAGACCGCGAACGCGATCCGGGAGGGCACGTTCGCCTTGATCATCCCCGTGATGACGTCCACGGACGGGCGCTGCGTCGCGAGCACGAGGTGGATGCCGACCGCGCGCGACTTCTGGGCGAGCCGGATGACGCAGTCCTCGACC
>JBKPLV010000181.1:0-1172 GCA_046731795.1 Actinomycetota bacterium
CCTGCTCGGGAGTGAGGTCGTAGTCCACGGCGCGCGGATGGTACCCAGCGGTTAGGCTCCGCCCGTTCGCGAACGAGGAGGAGAACCGAGACGATGCCGAGCGTTCAGGAGTTCTTCGAGGGGCTTCCGAGCCGCGTCACCCCCGATCGCATCGAGGGGATGAACAACACGTACGTGTTCGACATCGAGGGCGCGGGCGCCTGGACGGTCGCCATTGCCGACGGCACCATCACGGTCACCGAGGGTGTGGGCGAGGGCGACTGCACGTTCTCGACGAGCGAGGAGAACTTCGAGAAGATCGTCGCGGGCGAGCAGAACCCGACCACCGCGTACATGACCGGAAAGCTCAAGATCAAGGGCGACATGGGCGCGGCCATGAAGCTCCAGAAGATCTTCTAGCGACCAAGCGCGCTGCGGCCGTGATCTGGATCGCGCTGCTCATCCGCTGGGGCCTGAACATCCTGGCCCTGATGGTCGTCGACTGGATGTTCTCGGGCATCTCGATCGGCGGCTGGGGCTCGCTTCTGCTGGGCGCGGCGATCCTCACGATCGGCAACACGATCTTGAAGCCGATCCTCGCGATCCTGACACTGCCGCTGATCATCATCACGTTCGGGCTCGCGTATTTCGCGATCAACGTGCTGATGCTCGCCCTCGCCGAATGGATCACGCCGGACTTCTCCATCGACGGCTTCTGGACGTATATCGGAGCGACGATCGTCGTCTGGCTCGTGAACGTCACGGTGGGGTGGGTTCTCGACCGGGTTCGCGGATGACCTGTCCCGGGACCTAGCTCTCGAGCTCGAGCAGCGGGGCTCCGCCGGCCACGCGGTCGCCCGGGGCGACGTGCACCGAGGTGACCGAGCCGTCGAACGGCGAGTGCACCGGGATCTCCATCTTCATCGCCTCGAGCACGACGAGCGGCTGTCGAGCACGGATGGGGTCGCCCGGCGCAACCTCGACACGGATCACGGTTCCAGGCATCGGTGAGGTGACCGTGCTTGCGCCCTGCGTCGCCGACGGGCGGTGCGACTCGATCTCGACATCGGGCGGACGCGCGGGAGGTGGAGGGGGGAGGTTGAGCCGCCACGCCCTGCGGAACGGTGAGGGCGGCGCGAGGAGCGGTACCGGTGAGAGCGGCGGATGCTCCGTGAGGAACGCGGTCGTCGCCT
>JBKPLV010000182.1:0-3076 GCA_046731795.1 Actinomycetota bacterium
GGTCGGCGTCCATGTTCACGTCGAGCAGGTTCGCGCCGCCACGCACCTGCTCGAGCGCGACGTCGACCGCGCCCTGGAAGTCGTTCGCCTCGATCAGACGGCGGAACCGCGCCGAGCCCGTGACGTTCGTCCGCTCGCCGACGACCACGAACCCGGTGTCGGGCCCCACGACGAACGGATCGAGCCCGGAGAAGCGTGGCCGCCTCGAGCTCTCCGGCACACGCCGCGGCGGCAGCCCCTCGACCGCCCGCGCGATGGCGTGCGTGTGCTCCGGGGTCGTGCCGCAGCAACCGCCGACGAGGTTCACGAGGCCGTCCTCCGCGAACGCGCGCAGATAGCGGCTCGTGTCCGCCGCCTGCTCGTCGTGGAGACCGAGCGCGTTCGGAAGCCCAGCGTTCGGGTGGCACGAGACGTAGGTCGAGGCGACGCCCGCGAGGCTCTCGAGGAACGGCCGCATCTCGGTCGCGCCGAGCGAGCAGTTCACCCCGACGATGAACGGCTCGGCGTGCTCGACCGAGATCCAGAACGCGTCCGAGGTCTGGCCGGAGAGGTTCCTCCCGCTCTTGTCGATAGCGGTGAACGAGAGCCAGAGCGGGAGCTCCGGTGCTGCGTTTCGTGCCGCGACGATCGCGGCTTTCGCGTTCAGCGTGTCGAAGACGGTCTCGATGAGCAGGAGGTCGACGCCGCCGTCGCGCAGCGCGCGCATCTGCTCCTCATAGGCCGCCTGCACCTCGTCGAAGCTCACCGCGCGATACGCCGCGTCGTCGACCTTGGGCGACAGCGAGAGCGTCACGTTCAACGGGCCGACCGAGCCGGCGACGAACCTCGGCTTGTCGGGCGTCCGCGCCGTCCAGGCGTCGGCCGCGACGCGGGCGAGGCGAGCTCCTTCGAGGCTCATCTCCGCCGCTGCGCCCTGGAGCGCGTAGTCGGCCTGTCCGATCGACGTCGCCGTGAAGGTGTTCGTCGTGGCGATGTCCGCGCCGGCCTCGAAGTACGAGTCGTGGATCTCCGAGACGACGTGCGGCTGGGTGAGGTTCAGGAGATCCGGGTCGCCCTTGACGTCGTGCGAGTGCGCCGAGAACCGCTCGCCTCGGTATTCCTCCTCCGAGAACCCGCGACGATGGATCAGTACGCCCCAGGAGCCGTCGAGGACGAGAATCCTCTCGGCGAGGAGTTGCTGTAGCTGTGCTCTGGTGTCCTTCACGATGACGTCTCCCGCCTGAAGAGTCGGGAGCCCGGAAGGCTCGCTGGCTCTTTAGGCGTTTGGTAACCCGGTCGCCAAGCTGCCGTTCAAAGCTCTCCGGGGTGCAGATCAGGCTAGCGAATACGGCTCAGCGCCGGCAATTCCTGCCCCGCCGGGTCACCGGCGGCCGAGGTCGAACGAGCGTGCGACGCACATCGCACCTCGACCCCGTTCAGCGCGATCGTGCGACGTTCGCCGTGACCGAGGATGTCCACCACGAGCACGGCTCCGGCCGGGACGAGGCCTGCAACGACGGGGGCAACCGCAAACGCCAGGCGCATGTTCGTGACACGGCGATCCCGGACGCGGAGGTCCGAGGATCAGCCCGCGAAGACCAGCCGCTCGACCTCCTCGATGACCTCGTCGCGCGGGGTCGGGCTCCGCATCAGCTCGACGATCTCCTCGGCGCGCGGGTCGTCGGTGGCGCGCATGAGCGCGATAGCTGCGTCCAGGTCGTACGGCGTGCGCCGCAGCTCGACATCCGGGCCGAGCAATGCCCAGTACGCGTATCCGGGCTGGTCGCCGTACGGAAGGCCCACACTGCCGGGCCCGACCGAGCGGATGCCGTTCACCGTGCGGTCGAACTGCAGGTGCACGTGCGCGGTGACGACGACGTGCTCCTCGCGATCCGCCATGAACTCGTGCACGCGCTCGGCCGGTGTCCGCTCGGTCACGCACTCCTCGTCGGAGCGCGGCGAGCCGTGGCAGAAGCAGGTCAGTCCGAGGCCGTCGACGTCCACGGTCACCGTCGGCTCGAAGCCTGCGAGGAGTGCGACGTCGTCGGCCGTGTGCCGCGCGGCCATCCACTCCTCCCGCGCGCTCGGACTCTCGTGCTCGCCGTTCACCAGCTCGAGCACCGCCCGATCCGCGTTCCCCCGGACGAATCGGGTCGGGATCCCGAGCTCGCGAACGAGCGCGAGTGTCTCGTTCGGCAGCGAGCCCCAGGTCAGGTCGCCGCAGAACACGACGAGGTCGGGCGCGTCCTGCGTGAGCTCCTCGAGAACCGCCGCGAGCGCCGGCGCGTTGCCGTGGACGTCTGCGAGGGCAGCGACTCTAGCCAGTGGTTCGCCCCGAGACAGAGAGCTGGTTCTCGGCGTGCCTGATGCGCTGCTCGAGCTGCCAGCGATCGGCGGCGGACTCGCCGGCGTCGACCTTCTCGAGCTCGGCCCGCGCCACCTCCAACTGCCCGCGAGCGCGCGCGTCGTCGATCTCCTGCACGTTGACGGCGTCGTCGACCAGGGCGAGAGCGCGGTCGAGCTCCACCTTGAAGAAGCCGGGGCCCGTGGCGAACTCGAGCACCTCGTTGGCGCCGAGGTGGATGCGGGTCGAGCCGGCTTTCAGCGTCGCGACGAGCGGAGCATGGCGCGCGAGCACGCCGATCTCACCGGCGGCACCCGGGACGATGACCATCTCGGCCTCGCCGTCGAACGCCGGGCCGTCGGGCGTGACGAGCGCGACGTCGAACTTCGGGTGCGCGTCGGCCACAACGACCTACGCTGCGACGGCTTCGGCGGCGCGCGCCTTCTCGACGGCGTCGTCGATCGTCCCGACCATGTAGAAGGCCGACTCGGGAAGATCGTCGTGCTCGCCGTCGATGATCGCGCGGAAGCTGCGGATCGTGTCCTCCAGCTTCACGTACTTCCCGGGCGTGCCCGTGAACTGCTCGGCGACGAAGTTCGGCTGCGACAGGAACCGCTCGATGCGGCGCGCACGGGCGACGACGACCTTGTCCTCGTCGGTGAGCTCGTCCATACCGAGGATCGCGATGATGTCCTGCAGGTCGGCGTAGCGCTGCAGGAGCTGCTGCACGAGCGTCGCCACCTCGTAGTGCTC
>JBKPLV010000183.1:0-2705 GCA_046731795.1 Actinomycetota bacterium
AACTGGAAGGTCAGCCGGCCGTCGCCGCATCCGAGCTCGAGAACGCGAAGCCCGTCGACGGGCGCCAGCTCGGCCAGCGCCCGAGCCTCCACGCCCTCCGGGTCGATACGCCACGCCACGGACGGGATCGTTGCAGAACGCGCCTCGCGGACACCGGTGATCTCTGCGAACCGCGAGAATGGCCGGATGGCGCTTCAACGGATGGACAACGTCGGCATCGTGGTGGAATCGCTCGATGCCGCCATCTCTTTCTTCGCCGAGCTGGGCCTCGAGCTCGAAGGGCGAGCCGTGATCGAAGGAGACTGGTCAGGGCGGGTCACCGGACTGCGCGACCAGCGCGTCGAGATCGCGATGATGCGCACGCCGGACGGCCACGGCCGGATCGAGCTCTCGCGCTTCCTCGCGCCGCCGGTGGTCGCCGACCACCGAAACGCGCCGGTGAACGCTCTGGGCTACCTGCGAGTCATGTTCGCGGTGGACGACCTCGACGATACGCTCGCCCGGCTCCGCGCACACGGCGCGCATGTGGTCGACGAAGTGGTCCAGTACGAGGACGTGTATCGGCTCTGCTACGTCCGGGGCCCCGAGGGCATTCTCATCGGGCTGGCCGAGCAAATCGGCTGACACCGACGCGCGCTCAGGCGACTTGCGGGCTCGGCGGAAGGAGCTTCCAGCGCCCCTCGGAGACGACCTCGACCGTGCCGTCCGTCACCTTGAGTGCGGTCTCGTCGTCGATTGCGTACGTCGAGACCGGGATCCCGGCGGCCCATCGTTCGATGTTGGCCAGGGAAGAGTCCGGGAAACCCTCGCGATCCAGGTGGACACACAGCGCAAAATCGACCAGCCCGAGCGCTCGATCGCTTTCCTCCGCCATCTCGCTGCCCGCGGGCACGAACTGGAGGTCGAACTCCGCGTCGCAGTTGTACGGCGTCACCGCGATGCTGCCGGCGCTCACTCCCACGTAGACCACTTCACTCAGCGACGGCAAGAGATCTGCCACTCCCGACTGCCGCATCCAGTGACACAGGTACAGCACATCGCCGCCCCAGACCAAGAGGGCGTCGGTCTCGCGGAGCATGGGAACCCAGCTCTCCCGCTGGATGCTTGGGAGCGCGGTGAGCTCCAGCACTCCCAATGACTTCCAACCAAGCTCACACAGCGGGTTCGGGCCCTTGCCGCAGATCGCGTTCCACGCCATGCCAGCACCTTCGGGGAAGGGGTAGACCGCCGTCGGTACGAAGAGGGCACTGGACTCGGTGACCGGTTTGCCCAGGAGCTCGACGAGCGTGTCGTGGATGCTCGCGTTGGATATGCCGGCGGACGTGAGGAGAAACCTCATGCTGCCACCCGACTAGTTGCCTACGGTCGGGTCGGACATGAGTTCCCGCACCTCCTGGGCACAGCGGCAGGCGACGGCGATCCTGGCAGCCCACTCCAGCGCTTCCTCGCGCGAGGGGACGTCGAGAACGCAGAATCCTCCGACGGCCTCCGGATATGGGCCATCGGTGACCGTTCCGTCGGTGGCCACGATGCTCGCCTTCTGATGTTCCAGCCCGCCGCCGAACACCCACACGCCTGCGTTGCTGGCCTCCTGGACCACCGCGAGCGAGGCGTCGGTCACCGCGGGCATGTCCTCCTCGGGGATGTGGTCCATCGCGTGGGCATCGAACGAGATCAGGTACCGCGGCATCGCATGACTCCTCTCTCGGCGGATGCCTCCAGCTGCACGTGGATGCTCCTCTCGACGGTAGACGGCTCTTCGAGCCATAACTCATCGGCTCTGCCTTCGACGTCCACCCTGACCGGCCGTCTCACGAAGGCGGCCGCCCCCGCGTTCAAAGCGGTGATGGCGGAGCGCGACACGGAGATCATTGCTCGTGGCTACGACCTGGCAGCCGACGAGTACGAGGCACTGGAATCCTCCGAGACGCCGTGGCCTCGCCTGGAGCGCGTGCGGGCGTTCGCGGCGGATCTCCCTGACGGCTCGCGCATTCTCGACCTCGGCTGCGGGAACGGGCTCCCTGCGACCCGAGAGCTGGCGCTGAGGCATGTGGTCACGGGTGTTGACGTCTCCGAGGAGCAGATAGCTCGCGCAACGTCGAACGTTCCCGAAGCCACCTTCATCTGCGGCGACGTCCGCAACGTCGATCTGCCCGTCGGGGCGTTCGACGCGATCGTCGCCCTGTACCTCGTCGACAACATCGCTCGCGAGGACTATCCCGCGCTGTTCCGGCGCATCAGCGAGCTGCTCAGACCGAATGGCCGACTGCTGTTGAGCTCCGAGCCGGGAGACGACCCATGGCAGTCGTACACCTGGCTCGGCGTGCCGATGTTCATCAACACGGTTCCGACCGACGAGGTGGTGGGACTGCTCGAGGATGCCGGCCTGTCGGTGACGAGCACCGAATTGGAGTCTCAGCTGGAGGGCGGCCGGCCGATCGAATACGCCTGGATCGTCGGCGTGAAGCCGGGAATCTACTCCGGCTACTTCCGCGATCCAGATGGCCACTTGTGGGAGGTCATCTGGAACCCGGGACGGGATTCCGACTCCGGCTGACGCTCCCGAGCGGCGAGCGGCTCACCGACCTTTCCTCGGAGGCATGACTGGAACCCGTAGGCGGTGATACGGTCGCCCCGGAGTGGTGGCAACCGAGACGAAGAAGCAGCGCCCCATGGCGGCTCGGTTCCCGGATAGCCCAGTCAAC
>JBKPLV010000184.1:0-12144 GCA_046731795.1 Actinomycetota bacterium
GCTCACCGCCCTTCTCCGCGGGGAGCTCGTGGCCCGTGGTGAGGTCCGACTGCTTGTCCGCAACCTCCTTGGATCCGCGGATGAACGCGAACGCGGCCCAGACCACCACGACGAGAGCGACGAGCACGAGGAAGAAGATCACGGCCATACGCGCCACTTGCCCACTGCAGCCCTTGGCGAAACGGGCCGACGCCGGCACCACGCCGTCCCGGATGACGACCCGGTAGCCGCGCGGCCCCGTTTAGGCAGCGTCGACGAGCACCCGTCAGGGTTCGTTAGCGTTGCCGCAGTACACGCGTGCCGTTCGCGTCTCGATGGATCGAAGGGGGAGAAGCCAGATGCCGATCCGTGCCCGTCGCGAACGCCGGTCCGCCGAGCAGTGCCGACCGTACGCGTTGGCCGGCCGCACAACCTCTTCTGGCGCCTCCAGCCTCCAGTTGTCGCGGCCGGCCGTTACTCCTTGCAGGAGGGCCGGCAAGGAGCCTTCGTCTCGTATGGCCACTTCCGTACCCGTGCAGGGGTCGGCGCAAACCCGCGAATGCGCGTGGACGGCGCCTCGGAGAGGGGACGAGCCTCAGCGCGACATCGCGAGACGGGCGAGCTGGTCGGAGCGGCTCTGACCCGACCCGCGTTCGAGGCGGCGACGCGCTGCGGCCGCCTCGAGCTCGTGCGCGGCCTCCAGCAACTCGTACTCGGTCGAGGTCGTTCGTTCAGCGAGGTAGGTCAGGAGCGCGGAGCCAGCTCGCTCGCGAGCGATTCGAAAACGGCGACCGGTGCTCATCGTGACCTCCTGGGGACGCTTTGCGGTGATGGTTCACCCTCTACGCCGCGTCGAAACGCTCCCCTCGCAAAGATCACTCGCGCGAGGGAGACGAATCACACCTGGAGCGGAGAGCGACGTTCAGGGGAGCCGCTCATCGTGGAATCGCTCCTTGTCGGCCTCGTGCCACTCCGCCTCGTACGCCTCGGCGGCGGCGAACTCGCGCTCGGTCCGCGCCTGCGACTCGGCGGTCTGCGGCTCGGCCGCCTCGCCGGCCTGCGTCTTGCGCCGGCTGACGACGAACGCGATCACGACGAGCGGGACGACGACCACGGCAAAGATGATCCACGGGATCATGGGAAACCAGCCTATCGTCGGGGACGGACTGGGCTACGCGAATTCGGTCTCGACGCCGGAGTCCTCGGATGCTCCGGTCGTCCCGTCGCGACCCGTGCCTGGAGCACCGAGCCGTAGACGACCACGAAGCCGAGCATGAAGACCGCCAGTGCCGCAACTGGCCAGATCATGCGAGACGTATCGGAACGGCGACCCGAGAGCTGAGTCCCTCGATCGAACCGTTCTCCGGCGTTTCCGCGAAGATGCGTTGGTGCGCCGCCTCCCGCTCCTGACGCTCGTGACCGTCGTCGTGTCCATCGTGGCCGTGCTCGCGGCCGATCGGCACGTCGACCGGGGAGGACAGCTCGTGCTCGGCCTCTTGACGGCCGCACTGCTCGTCTGCCTCCTGACGTTCCAGCCGCGGACGGTCCGGCTCCAGACGGTCGCGGTGGTCGGATTCGCGACGATCGGCGAGGTCATCGGCTCGCTCGTGTGGGGCCTGTACGGATACCGGCTCGGCAACCTGCCCGCCTTCGTGCCGCCGGGTCACGGACTCGTGTACCTCGCTGGCCTCTCGCTCGCGACGATGCTCACGCGACGCTCGACTGCCTTGCTCCTTACGGCCGGCGTGGTCGCCGTGGCGTGGGGGGTCGCAGGGATCACGGTGCTTCCGTCCCCGGACGCGTCGGGGACGATGGGCTGCGCGTTTCTCGTCGGCGTCCTCCTGCTCACTCGGCGGCCCGTGTACGCCGGCGTCTTCGTCGTGGTCGTGGCGCTGGAGCTCTACGGCACGGCGATCGGGACCTGGGCCTGGGAGCCCGTCGTGCCCGGGCTCGGGCTGACGCAGGGGAACCCGCCGAGTGGCGTGGCGAGCGGGTACGTCGTGTTCGACGTACTCGCCCTTGCGCTCGTGACTCGCGCCGGCGCGGCGCTCGCGCTGATTCAGTCCAGGAGGCCGCGAAGGATCCCGGCGTCGACGACCGTGCGCGCGCGGATGAGCTCACGCGCCGAGTCCACCTTGTCCCAGACGTCCCAGAGCAGGAACCCGCGCGCCGTGCCGTCGCCGTCCACGTAGCCGACGACGCCCTTCCGGTTCGGCTCCGCCCATTCGGCCACCGTGTCGAGGCTGGAGTCGACGTCCCCGACCGCCTCGTATCCGAGCTCGAAGAGGTCGGAATAGAAGAAGGGGATGTGGTCATAGGGCGTGTTCGCGCCCGCCATGTTCGCGCCGACCGCTCGTCCGTGTGTGTTCGCGTGATCCTCGTGCTCTACCCGCCTCGTTCCGCCGAGGGCGGCGACCGGGAAGCGAGCCGCATCCCCAGCTGCGAACACGTCCTCGCGTCCGCCTGCTCGCCCGTACTCGTCGACCAGGATCCCGTCGTCGACCTCGAGCCCGGCGCCCTCGGCGAGGTCGGTGACCGGCACGATGCCGAGCCCGGCCACGATCGCGTCCGCCTCGACCGTGCCGCCGCGGATCGTGACGGCGCCGGGAGCGACCTCCTCCACCATCTGTTCCGAGAGGACGGTGACGCCCTTCCCGCGGTAGTAGTCGTTGACGAATGACGCGAGGTCGGGCGGGAAGAGCTTCGCGCCGATCGCCCGGTCGGGAAAGATGATCGTGACCTCGCAACCGTTCATCGCCAGCCCAGCTGCGATCTCGGAGCCAATGAAGCCCCCGCCGATCACGGCCACGCGGACGCCGTCCCCGGCGAGCCCGCGCAACCGGCGATAGTCGTCCAGCGTTCGGTAGTAGATGACGCCTGCATCGTCGTCCGAGGGGAGGCGCCGCGGGGAGCCGCCGGTCGCGAGCAGGACCTTCTCGTACGCGTGCGTGATGCCCGCGTCGTCCGTCGCCGTGTGCGCTCCGAGATCGAGCTCCACGATTCGGCGCCCGTGGTGGATCTCCACGCCGAGGTCGGGTGTCCCGCGCCAGACGGAGCTCTCTTCCTTCCCGGTCCAGAGTGCCTTCGTCAGCGGCGGGCGCGCGTACGGATCGTGCTGCTCCACCGTGAACATCGCGATCGATCCGTCCGAGTCGTGATCGCGGATGCCGCGGCACGCGGCGTCACCCGTCATTCCACCCCCGACAACCACGTAGCGATACGCCATTGGCCTTCCCTCCTCACCGGTAAACAGGCTCAAGTACCCGATCGGCCGGGGACCGTAACCACGTCGGGCCGATTGCCGATGTAGAGTCCCGCGCGGCGTTGACACGGTGGCGAGTATCGGCGGTGGTGGCTGCGGTTGTCGTGGTCGGCTGCGCGCTTGTCCCCGCCTCGGGTTCAGCGCGGGTGGAGTCTGGCTCGGACCGTGCCGCGATCTTCTACTACCCGTGGTACGCGAACCCCTCGAAGGACGGTCGCTGGGCTCACTGGTACGTCGACCGCGAGGGCACCCCGACGCTGTCGACGCGCTACTTCCCGAGCCGGGGCCTGTACTCGTCGGCGAGCCCGAAGATCGTCGCGGCGCAGATCCGCGAGATCGCCGCCGCAGGCGTGGGCACGCTCGTCGTCTCGTGGTGGGGCTTCGACTCCCCCGAGAACGCGCGGCTCCCGTACGTCGTCGAGGCGGCGAGGCAGGAGGGGCTCGACGTCGCGATCCACATCGAGCCGTACCGCGGTCGTACGCCGGCGAACGCTGCGGAAGACATCGAGCGACTCCACTCCGAGCAGGCCTTCACCGATTTCTACATCTACGACGCTGACAGCGATCCGGCTTCCGAGTGGGCCGAGGCACTCGCGCCCCTCGACGACGTACGCGTCTTCGGTCACACGCCGTTCGTCGGGCGGGCAAAGGCATCCGGGTTCGACGGCCTCTACACCTACGACGTCGTCACGTGGAACGGCTCGCTGTTCCGTCGTCTGTGCACGCAGGCGCATGCGGTCGGCCTGCTCTGCGCGCCTTCGGTCGGCCCGGGATACGACGCCCGGCTCGCGACGCAGTTGGACTCCGTGCGCCTCCGAAACGACGGGTCGACGTACGACCGGATGTGGAAGTGCGTGCTGCGGGCAGATCCGGACCTCGTCACGGTCACGAGCTACAACGAGTGGCAGGAGGGGACGCAGATCGAGCCGGCGCGGGTCGCAGCCGGCCGCCTCAGCTACGAGGGCGCATGGGGTTTGCACGGCGTCGACGCGCAGCGCTCGTACCTCGCGGCGACCGCACGCTGGGCTGGGCGCCTGCGCAGCCTGCCGACCCGCTAGCCCGCGGTCAGTAGAGCGCCGTCGCGAGCCGACGGCGATACGTGATCGTGATGGGATCGTCGTGCCCGAGATCGTGGAAGACGGCGAGGGCGACCTCTCGGAGCCGCTCGCGACGGTCCGGCGGCGCCGTCGGGATCTCCTCGATCAGGAGGTCGAGCGCTCTCTCCGGATCCCCCGCCTCGAGCGCCGTGCGCACCTCGGGGAGCTCGCCGCTCTCGCGCAGGTCCTCGACGAGGCCGGCGACGCGAGGCGGCGCGAGCAGCTCGTCGAGGAAGGACGCGACCGCGACCGGCGAGCGCGCGCCGACGAACTCCGAGACGACGCGCCCGTCCTTGAAGGCCTTCACCGCGGGGATTCCCTGCACGCGGAACGTCGCGGAGAGGCCGGGATTCGCATCGACGTCGACCTTCGCGAGCTCGACCTGACCGTCTCGCGCCGAGACCTGCTCCTCGAGCACCGGCGTGAGCGCCCGGCACGGGCCGCACCAGGCCGCCCAGAAGTCCACGACCACCGGACGCTCGCGGGAGCGCTCGATGACATCCTGCTCGAAGGTCGCCTCGGAGACGTCCACGCTCATGCCGGTGGCGACTGTAGCTGCCGCACTCGCCAGGATCCTCGTAGAAGCCCGCAGGCACGCTACGAGGAGCTCGCTACAGCACGACGTCCGCGCCGCAGCCCGCGATGAGGGCTGCGGGAACCCGATCCGATTCCACACCGAACAGGGAGCGGTGGCCGAGGTCGACCTCGATCTCCGGCCAGGTCTCGAGGCCGAGCGAGCGGGCGCCGACCTCCCGGCCGAAGCGGTACAGCTCGTCCCGGGAGAAAACGCCGCGACGGCCCGTCTGCCGGCGCGCGATGCCCTCGAGCTCGCGCAGCTCCTCGAAGGGATCGATCCGCATGTTCGAGTCGGAGCCGATGCAGATTGCGATTCCCCTCGTGCGCACGCGTTCCGCCGGCAGGAAGCCGTCACCGAGATCGGCCTCCGTCGTCGGGCACGCGCAGATCGTCGCTCCGGTGGAGGCGAGCAGGTCGAGCTCGGGGCCGTCGGCGTGCGTCGCGTGTACGACGGTCGTGCGCTCGGTGAGGCAGCCCGTCTGCGCGAGGAGCTCGATCGGGCGGCAGCCGTGCTCGCCCAGGCACTCCTCGATCTCCTTCGGCTGCTCGTCCGCGTGGACGTGGAGGGGGAGACCCTCGGAGGAGGCGTAGCGGCCTATCTCCACGAGCCACTCCGGCGGACAGGCGCGAACGGAATGAGGGGCGACGCCGACCGGGATCCCGTCGGCGCGCAGGCGCTCGACCTGGTCGACGAAGTCCGTGACCGACTCCTGGCGAAAGCGGGGGAGACCGCCGCGCGCGTACGCGACGTGCAGGAGGACGAAAGCGATGCCGGCCACGCTCGCCGCCTCCGCGGCCGCGAATGCCTCGGGGAGTCCGAGGTAGTGGAACTCCCCCACAGCCGTGTACCCGGCCGCCAGCATCTCGCGGTATGTGCGCTCGTACTCGCGACGCACGAGCTCGGGCGTCTGGAGGTCGGCCTCGGCGAGCATCGTGTCGCGCCAGGCCCAGAAGTCGCTCCCCGCGGCGCTCCCGCGAAGCGCGCGCTGAAACGTGTGGCTGTGCGCGTTCACGAAGCCCGGAAGTCGGAGCGTGCCCGCCACGTGGCGACGCTACCAAGCCTCGAGCTGGGCAGCACGGCCGCGTCTCGGCACGAAATAGTCTGTTTTCCCGTGTCCTGGCCGGAGCTTCGCCGCTCGATCCCGAATGCGCTCACGATCGCGCGCTTCGCGGCGATACCGATCTTCGCGTGGCTGTACCTCGAAGCGGGCGACGCGGCAGCGTGGGGGGCAGGGATCTTCTTTGGCGCGGCCGCGTTGACGGATCAGCTCGACGGCTATCTGGCGCGCCGCTGGCACGTCGAGTCCCGGTTCGGGACGGTCGCAGACCCGTTGGCCGACCGACTGATGATCGGAACGGCGGCCGTGCTCATGCTTGCGACCGGCCGCATTCCCGTGCTCGCGGCCGTCGTGATCCTGGGACGCGACGTCGCGCTCGTCCTGGGGTACCGCCTGCTGTCCCCGCGTGGGTACGAGCTCGAGGTCACATTCCTGGGAAAGAGCGCGACCTGGGTCATCTATGCGTCGCTCGCCTTCCTCCTCGTGACGCCCGATGGAACGACGTGGCCGCTCGTGCTCCTGTGGATCGGCATCGCGCTCTCGCTCGCCGCAGGCTTCCAATACGCACACCGCGCCTGGAAGCACGTCCATCCGGGGAGGGACTCTCGACCAGAGCGCGAACCTTCAGAGGGCTGAAGTCTCAACCTGAGGTTGACCCCTCTCGGGGACTGCTGCTTTACTCCTAACCACCTTCGAGGAAAGGCCGCCGGTGGAACCACTTCCCGATCTCTCTTCGCTGTCCGACGACGACCTTCGTGTGATGATCCGCGACCTCGAGAAGGAGGAGGACGAGATCTCGTTCCGGCGTCGCGTGCTCCACGGCCGCATCGACATCCTCCGAGCCGAGCTCGTGGCCCGTCTGCGCGAGCAGGTGAGCGCCGGGGAGGCCCAGCTCGCCGACGTCGAGCGCCTGAGCGAGATCCTCACCGCGAAGGCCGCTCCGACGGAAGACGAGTGAGTACGTCTCACGCCGCCGCTCATGGGACCGGAGGCCCATGAGCCACGTCTACTGCCCGGAATGCGGGTTCCAGAACCCGGAGGCATCCAACTACTGCTCGCGCTGCGGCGCGCTGCTCGCGACTGAGGCAGGTGCGGAGACGACGATGACGTTCGACATGGCAGAGGCGGGTGACGAGGTCGATCTCCTCGAGTCGCTCGGAATCAAGGGACCCGCGCTCGTCGTGCGCTCCGGCGGCGGTATGGCCGGCCAGTCCTTTCAACCGGAAGAGGGCCGGACGCTCATCGGCCGCTCGCCCGAGTGCGAGATCTTCCTCGACGACGTCACCGTCTCGCGCCGCCACGCGGAGCTGGTCCGTGACGGAGACACCTTCTCGATCCGCGACCTCGGAAGCCTCAACGGGACGTACGTGAACCGCCGCCGCATCGAGTCGGCGGTTCTCGAGGACGACGACGAGGTCCAGATCGGCAAGTACCGCCTGAGCTTCCTGCAGCGATGAGCACCGTGGCCACACGCCGGGAGCGAGGAGGGGGCGCGGAGCCGCGCCTGCGCACGATCGGCTCCGTGTGCGAGGAGCTCCGCGAGCAGTTCCCGGACATCTCCGTGTCGAAGATCCGCTACCTCGAGGAGCAGGGGCTGATCTCACCTCGGCGCACCCGGGGCGGCTACCGGTTGTTCGCGCCGGACGACATCGAGCGACTCACGACGATTCTCCGCCTGCAGCGCGACGAGTTCCTGCCGCTCCGCGTGATTCGCGAAGAGCTGGACGGGCCAGGCGCAGCAAGCGAACGGACACGCCGACGGAGCGTCGGTGTCCTCGGGCACGAGGACGAGATCGACGAGGCCGAGCTGTGCGAGCGCGCGTCCGTGTCGCCCGAGCTCGTGCGGCAGCTGGAGGAGTTCGGGCTCGTGTTGTCCCGCTCGGAGGCAGGCGAGCGGCTCTACGGCGAGTGCGAGGCGGACATCGCCGCCTCGTGCGCACGCCTAGCGCGGTACGGGATCGACGCACGGCACCTGCGAACGTTCCTCACGGGGGCGGGCCGGCAGGCGGCGCTCATCGAGCAGCTCGTCGCACCGGGACTCCGCTCCCGCAACGCCGAGCGCCGCAAGAACGCGCTCGAGGACGTGGAGGCGCTCTCTCGCGTGGCGCAGGAGCTGACGCACCTCCTGCTCGTCCGCGACCTGCGCGCCACCGTGGACCGGACAGGGTCATGACGCTCGACCTCCGCGACCGGATCCGCGATGTCCCGGACTTCCCGAGCGAGGGCATCGTCTTCAAGGACCTCATGCCGCTCATCGCCGACCCCGAGTACTTCGCGCAGACGATCCACGAGCTCGCAGACTGGGCGCGTCCGCGTGAGCCAGACCTCGTCCTCGGCGCCGAGGCGCGCGGTTTCATCTTCGGCGCCGCTCTCGCCTACGAGCTGGGGGCGGGCTTCATCGCCGCGCGCAAGCCCGGCAAGCTCCCGCGAGAGACGATCGAGGCGACGTACGCGCTCGAGTACGGGACCGACAGCCTCCAAGTGCATCGCGACGCCGTGCCGGTCGGCGGGCGGGTCATCGTCCTCGACGACGTGCTCGCCACGGGCGGGACCGCGCATGCGAAGGTCGAGCTCGTGGAGGAGCTCGGGGGCGTGGTCGCGGGCGTCCTCTTCGTGATCGAGCTCGACTTCCTGCACGGGCGCGAGCGCCTCGAAGGATACGACGTCCACTCGCTGATCCACTTCTGAGCGGCGCCGTCCGAGGGCTCTCCTACAACGAGAGCATGGGGCGCAGCGACGCGGCCGACGGTCGTTCACTCCCGCCAGGGATCGCTGTCAGCCGGAGATCGGCCGATGCTCGCTCCATGAGTACCGCCGTGCTCACGACGGTCGCACCCGCAGCCTCGACGCGGATCCTCGAGGACGCCTCAGCGCTCGTGTCCACCGAATCCGTTCCGAGGGAGCCTGCCCTCGAGCGCCTCGAGCAGGCCATCGGCCGCGACTTCGCAGACCGGCTCGTCGCCGCGCTCAGCGACAAGTCGGGCCACCGCCACTGAGGCGACGCCTAGCGCGGGGAACCGCCGCCGCGTAGGCGGACGAAGAGGAAGATCGCGGCCGCAGCGACGAGCGAGACGATGAACGCGATACCGCCGGGAACCTCGATCGCGAGCGCGCCGAGCCACATGTAGAGGAAGAAGACGACCGACCAGGCGAATGCGTGCACGCCCTGGTCGATGCTCGGGGCGCGAAGGTGCATCGCGGCGGATCCTAACGAGTGATCAGTCCGCTCCGCTTGCCCGCCGGGAGGCCAAGCAGTTCCTCTGCAACACACCAAAAAGGAAGGGAGCAGGTGAGGGAAACGTCATTCCCCAACCAAAGAATTCACCGAGCCGGTGGCGCTTTCGTCCACTCGACCCGCTGACCGTCCGCTTCCGCGTAGAGCCTGCGAGCTGAGCTTCGACCTACTTGCGCTCCGTGCTCGGTGCAAGAGGGAACCTAGGGGACACGGCCCTGAGGGTCAAGCGGCGCATTCACCGGATTGCCGCAATTTGCGAGTCTTTTCTTCCCCGGCCGTCGGCTCGTGCACGCGTAGGATCCGCGCGTGCGCCGCTCCGTCGTCTTCAGCGTCGCGGGGGCGACGCTCGGGCTCGCCGCCGTCCTGGCGCTCCTCGGAGTGGGGGATGACCCGGCCGCGCTCACCGACGGCCAGGCGTTCGTGCTCGGGATCGTCCAAGGTCTCACCGAGCTCTTGCCGGTGTCCTCGTCGGGACACCTCATCCTCGTTCCCTGGGCGGCCGACTGGACGTATCTCGAGCAGCACGACCGCTTCAACCAGACGTTCGACGTCGCGCTCCACCTGGGGACGCTCGTCGCGGTGGGGGCGTATTTCTGGGCCGACATCGTGCGCCTCGTCGGCGCCTGGCTGGTCTCCATCCGCGACCGCCGGATGAGCTCCGCGGATCAGCGCATCGCCTGGTTCGTCCTGGTCGCGACCATCCCGGCGGGTGTGATCGGGCTCGCGGGCGAAGACGTCATCGCGGATCACCTCGGTGATCCGTGGCAGATCCTCATCCTGCTCTCGGCCGGCGCGGTCCTGCTGCTGTGGGCCGATCGCTCGCCGCAGTCGCGGTCGATGGGCGATCTCGGACTCGGCCAGGCCGTGATCATGGGCTTCGCCCAGGCTCTCGCGCTGGCTCCTGGCGTGTCGCGCTCGGGAATCACGATCACCGCCGGGCGCTTCATGAAGCTCGACCGCGACGGCGCCGCCCGCTTCTCCTTCTACCTGCTGCTCCCGACTGTACTCGGGGCCGTCCTGCTCAAGGGCCTGAAGGACGTCGTCTTCGGCGACCTTCCGCACGGCTGGACCGGGCCGTTCCTGGTGGGAACGCTCGCCGCCCTCGGGAGCGGGTTGCTCGCGATCGAGTGGCTGCTCGGCTACGTGCGACGCCACACCTATGGCGTGTTCGTCGTCTATCGACTCGTCGTCGCCGCGCTCGTCCTGGTCGCGATCGTGTCCGGGCTGCGCGACACAACCTTCTGAGCCGCGTCTATGCCGGCTCGGGCACGCGGCTGCGGCCGGCCTGTGTCAGGACGACGGAACCGCGCTCGACCCGGACGAGCCCTTCGGCGACGGCGTCCTCCCAGATCGTCAGGCGCGGACAGGACGACTTCCAGGCCTCGATCGTCTCTCCGTAGCTGCGTGGGCGCTCTGCGAGCCACTCGAGCAGCTGCAGGGTCAGCGCATCGCTCATGCCTCGACTGTAACGCCCGAGCCGGGGAACGAGCGTCCTCCGTTTGGCAGGCGGCTTCGAGGGTATTTCCACGCCAGCCACAACGGGAGGAAGACATGTTCGGCCTCATGAGAGAGAGACAACTGGACAAGGTCAAGAAAACGCTGCGGGACGTGGTCTCGTACACGGACGAGGTGGTCCGGGACGAGCGGCTGCGCGCACATGTTCGCTCAGCGGCTGCGCACGGGGCGAAGGCAAGCCAGCGCGTGAGCAAGGATGTCGACGGTGGCGGCATCACGCGTCGGCTCGCCGACGACAAGAAGCTTCGGAAGACGCTGCACGCGATGGCGACCGATCTCGAAGATGCGGCTCGGCGCATGCGCCGCAAGAAGCGTCATCGCATGCGAAACGCGATCGGGATCGTCGCGGCCTCGGCGGCTGGGCTCGTCGTCGTGTCCAAGGGGCGCCACTGGCTCTCTCGAGAGTGACGTCAGGACGCGAGACGTCCACCGACAGCCGGCTGGCCACGCCGGTCTGATCCCCCGTCGCAGCGCCACGACTCCGAGACAGCGCTGAAAGCCGCGGGCGGGCTCTCAACGTCGGCACACGTCGTGCCGATAGAGCAGCCATGTACCACGAAAGCGACACCCGCACGATCAGTCTGGATCGGCCGCGTAAGGCAATCCTCTACGTCCTGTTCTGCGTGGGCTGCCTCGTGCTCTCGGTGGCCCTCGCGGATCTCGCGCTGTTCACGCTGAGCCGGTACGGCTAGACGGTCGAGGAAGACGCGCGTGCGTGCGCACGTGTTCGCAGAGGCCGTGGTCGCAGAGCGCTGGGAATCGGGGAAGGAGCCCGTTCGTTGCGAAGCACGGCCGGTGTGACGGGCCAGACCGCCTCCGTTCAGCCCCTTCCCCGTTATCACCTGGTACCTCGCTCGCGACCACGCAAACCATCCGGATGGGTGGTTTCGGCCGGTAGAGAGCGTGAATCAGGCTTCCCTGACCTGCTTCAGAAGTGCGCGGTCCTCGTCGAGCGGCATCGGCTCGACGCCTGGAGGGAGCTGCTGTTCGTCCTCGGGGGCGGCCCTCTCCAGCAACACCGCTCCCTCGTTGTACCGGCTCACGCGCCACACAGAGCCGCGACTGCGCACGAGCGTGCCCACCGGTGGGTGATCGCTCGTCCAGCGGATCTCCACGTCTCCGTCGGGGAAGCGAAGCCTGAGCATCGACGGCTTCGGTTCCTCCGCATCCTCGACGTCCAGGATGACCGGCTGGCCGCCCGTCCGGGCAATGACCCTCCACATCCTGCCGCTACGACGGATCTTGTCGCCGACCCCCGGAGGGGGATGCTGCCCGGAGGCGTCGATCTCGAACGAGCCGTCCGGAAAGCGAATCTCGAAGCTACGACCCGGCATAGTGATGGAATGCCCGGCGACCCCAACGTCAAACCGACCGCCTCGCTCGTTTCGGCCGAGCCGCCACCGGGTATCGCTCGCCCATGGC
>JBKPLV010000185.1:0-4241 GCA_046731795.1 Actinomycetota bacterium
CTCGAGGACGTGAGCTTCACGATGGGGCGCGAGTCCGTGGCCATCGTCGGCCGGAACGGCATGGGCAAGACGACGTTGTGCAACGCGATCATGGGCATCTCGCCGCCGCGCGCCGATGGCTCCATTCGTTTTCAGGGCGCGGAAATCGTCGGGGTTCCCTCGCACAAGATCGCGCGGAGGGGGATTGGCTACGTGCCGCAAGGCCGCCGACTGTTTCCCTCGCTCACGGTCGACCAGCACCTGCGGATCGCCGGGCGCGACGCCGCGGACTCCGGGCGCCGCGAATGGACGCGCGAGCGCGTGTACGAGCTCTTTCCCCGGCTGGCCCAGCGCAAGGGGAACGGCGGGGCGCAGCTCTCGGGAGGGGAGCAGCAGATGCTCGCGATCGGCCGCGCGCTCGTAACGAACCCAACGATCCTCGTGATGGACGAGCCCTCCGAGGGTCTCGCGCCGGCCGTCATCGAGGGTCTCATCGAGACCTTCAAGCATCTCGAGGAAGAGGGTCTAGCGATCCTCCTTATCGAGCAGAACCTGGGGGTCGCGACCGCGCTCGCGGAGCGGCAGCTCGTGATGATCGGCGGAAGCATCGCCGCCGAGACGACGGCGACGCAGCTGGCGGGCGACGCCGACCTGCAGCGCCGGTACCTCGGCGTCGAGCCGCTCTCTCACTAGGCTTCGCGGCCGTGCTCCGTCCTCTTGCGCCTCTTCTCTTGCTCGCGACTAGCGTGATCGTCCTCGCGGGTTGTGGAGGCAGCAGCTCGAACGCTGCCGACATCGCGTTCATCTCGAGCCGGCCTGGGTACTACGCGATCTACGCCATGAGCTCCGCTGGCAGCGGCGAGCGCCAGCTCACGGAACGCGAGGGAGGCGCGCCGGAGGGCGACAAGTCGGTCTTCTGGCAGATCGATCCCGCCTGGTCGCCGGATGCGACGAAGATCGCCTTCGCAAGCGCGCGAACCGGCAAGCCGCACGTCTATGTCATGAACGCGGACGGCACCGGGACCGTGGCCCTGACGTCGGGGAAGACGAACGACACGCATCCCACCTGGTCGCCAGACGGCGCGTCGATCGCGTTCGTCCGTGACGACGACATCTACGTGATGGGCGCGGACGGCTCGAGCCCGAGACGGATCTCCGACATCAACGCGCAGGAGTCCGATCCTGCCTGGTCTCCCGGAGGGGAGTGGATCGCCTACATCAAGCGGACGCCCGGCACGCCGGTTCAGAACCTCTGGCTCATGCGGCCCGACGGCTCCGAACGACACGCGCTGACAGGGCAGAGTGGGCGGGCGTTCACCCCCTCGTGGTCACCGGACAGCAAGCGCATCGTCTTCTCGATGAACCGCGAGGAAGGTCTCTTCGAGCTCTTCACGATCGGCGTCGACGGGAAGCGGCTCCGTAGCGTCGTCCCGACCGCGCACGACAACTTCGAGCCCTCGTGGTCTCCCGACGGATCGAAGATCGCGTACCAGGAGGAGGGCGCGATCTTCACGATCGAGCTCGGCGGCGGAGACGACGTGCAGAAGCTCACGTCCAACGACACGAACGACTCCGAGCCGGTCTGGAATCCTCGGCCGGCTCCGAACGACGGCTGAGCCTGTCCGCTCTCTAGGGCTCCGGAATGCCCAGGTCGGCCGGCGAGTCGTCGCCGTGGGCCTCGACGAGCTCGGGCGCGCGCTCGGCCAGCAGCCGCAACACGAGCTCCGCTCGGCGGACGCGCTCGCGGCCGAGCTTCATCGCGAGGTCCTCCAGGTGGAGGCCGGAGGGGTAGATGTTCGGCGCGTTTCGCAGCCCGAGCTTCACGTACACGGGCGCGGCGACCCGGACGATCTCCGGCACGTCGTAGAAGCGCACGAACCCGCCCTGGTCGTCCGGTACCTCCACGTAGACGTCGAGCGGCGCCGAGCACGCCGCGCGCAGCTCTCCCAGCTCCGCGGGCGAGAGGTCCGTCGCGACGTTGATCGTCGTCGCCCCGAGCTCCTGCAGCGCCGCGGCCGACGCCGGGTTCGCACACGGCAGGAGAACCGAGGTCTTGAGGACGAGCGACGGCGGCAGGTTCCCTGCGCTCCGCATGTCTCCGAGCGTCTTCAGGACGCCCAGATCGGCGACGAGGAAGGAGCGGATGCCGAGTGAAACGCCGCGACGCACCTCGGCGATCGAATCGGCGACGCCGGTCCGCCCTCTCGCGACGCCGCCGGCAGCGGCGGTGACGAGCGACTGTCCTCCGGTGTCCCAGGCTCCGCGGGGGCCGAGGAAGAGCGATACCTCGACGCCGGCGGCAGCTCCCAGCTCGGCCATCTCCGCGATCTCGGCGTCGGTGAGCATCATCACGCCGCTTCCCTGCGAGACACGTCGCACAGGGACGTCCCGGCGCACCGCCTCGTCGAGCACGGCCTCGAGCACGCGCGGACCCTCCACGGAGGGGATCTCGATCCGGTAGCGCAGGCCGTCGGCGAAACGTTGCTCGGACATCGGCGCAGCCTATTGCCAGAACGCCTCGAAGGCGTCGGGGTTGCTCGGGAGAGCGAGCACGCTCTCTACGAGCCCGTCCTCGATGCGAAACAGCAGCACCTGGTCGAGTTCGAGGGTCCTGCCGTGGCGCGTGCCCCGCGCGCGGTAGAGCGCGGCCGCGCGGCTCTCGCTTGCGAGCACGTCCGTCAGCTCGGAGCGGTACGTGCCGTCCGTTTCCCTGGGGAGCTTCGCGAGGAAGCGGAAGATCGCCTCGCGCCCTTCGTACGTGCCCGCCATGACGCCGTGCCCCGGCACGGTCCAGACTGCGTCCTCGGCGAAGAGGCCGCGCAGCGCAAGTCCCTCAGTGCGCGCGAACGCGTCGAAGATCTTGCGGACGATCGCCTCGTTCTCAGCGGCTGCGACGGTCGCCCTCCCAGCGCTCGATGAGGCCCTCGACGTGCCGGCGCTGCGCATCCGTGAACGGGGCGAGCGCGACGAGTCGTCGCACTTCGGCCGGGTCGTCGTTCTCGATCGCCGCCTCCAGGTGCTCGCGCTGGGGAGTGGGCTGGCGCAGCTGTCGGTGGAGCCAGCGAAGGAGGCTCACGGTGGCCTGATCCGTCACGCGGAGCAGGCTATCGCGGCGTCCGCCTAGGCCTCGCTTGTGTCGTCCGCGGCGTCGCCGGTGCTCGGCGCGCCGTCCGCCTCGGCCTCCTCGTCGGCCAGGCTGTACGCGCTCAGTCGGTTGGAGAGCCCGGCCATCCAGCCCACCTCGGGCCCCTCGTCACCGGGCTCCGCCGGCTGCGTCGCGCGCTTCTTGGCGTTCTCCGGGTCGACCGCCGGCCGACGCCGCGGCGCCCGCTTCTCGCGCTCAGCGCCGTTGTCGTCGTCCCTTCTGATGGGGAAGGCGGTCGTGGGCGGGAAGTAGATCCCGGCGGACGACGCATTCGACGTTGTCGGCTCGGGCTTCGCGCTCGTGGGAACCTGCAGCGCCGCCGGCGGGGGCGGGGTCACCGGGACCGGCTTCGGGGGAGGAGCGGGCCGGAGCTCGGGGGGCAGGTCGGGGTCGATGACGAAGTCCGGCAGCGGGCCGAGATCCTCTTCCTCCTCGGCCTCGAGCGCCGGCATGGAGGGGGGATCGGGCGGGAGATCCGCATTCGCCGCCGGCTCGACGACGAACTCGGGGAGCGGGTCGAGCTCCGGTTCCGGCTCGGGCTCCGGGATCACGACGGGCGGAGGCCCCTCCGGCTCGTCGATCACGTACTCCGGGAGCGGCGCCGCCGTCTCGGCGGACATGCCGAACTCCGGCGTGTGCTCCGGCTCGGGCTGGGGCTCGGCCTCCGGGCGGACGACGAGCGCCGGCGGCTCGGGCACGGGCTCGGGCTCGACCTCCGCGGGCAGAAGCTCGGGCTCCGGCTCGGACTGCGGCTGGGGCGCTGCCTCCGCGACCGCTGTGGTCTCCGCGTCGGGTGCCTGGAAAGGCTCGAAGTGCGCCACGGGCTCGGGCTGCGGAGACGCCTCGGGCTCGTCGGCCGGCTCCACCGAAGTAAAAGGAACAGGCTCCGCAGCCGGCTCCTCGTACGCGACCGGCTCCGGCTGCGCATAGGCGACGGGCTCCGGCTCCGCGTAGGCGACGGGCTCCGGCTCCGCGTATGCGACGGGCTCCGGCTCCGCGTAGGCCACGGGCTCCGGGCTCTCGGCCGGCTCGACGTACGCGACGGGCTCGGGCTCCGCGTGGGCGACGGGCTCGGGCTCCGCGTAGGCGACGGGCTCGGGCTCCGCGTAGGCGACGG
>JBKPLV010000186.1:0-2610 GCA_046731795.1 Actinomycetota bacterium
GCAAGGAGCGCCCCCTCATTCCCGCGCGCGCCGGTTGCCGAGCCAGAGGAGCGCGGTCGCCGCCGCCGCGAACGCGACCGTGAGTCCGGCTGCGCGGACGAGCACCCCGCCGTAGCCGAGCTTCGTCACGTCCACGAACGGGATACGGGTACCAGTCGACGATCTCTCCACGAACCAGCGTGTACGCGAGCCAGCCTGCCGGATAGGCGAGCCAGGCGAGCACGGTCCAGACCGGAAGCCGGTGGCGAGGAGGATCGAAGAGCCAATCCAGGACGAGAACGATCGGCATCACCTTGTGGACGACGGTGTCCACCCACGGCGTCGTCGTCTGCTCCTCCTGCAGCCCCGCGAGCAGGAGCGCGAAGACCACGCCCGTGATCGCGATGTACAGCACGGCTGCTTCGCGCGCGCCGTCGAACAGGGGCGTGCGGCGGTCACGGGGAACGGCGACGAGCAGGAGGAGCGCCGCGACCGCGAGGATGTTCGACTGGATCGTGAAGAAGCTGAAGAAGTTGCCCTTCGCGTACCCCGGCTCGACGTTGAGCGTCGCGAACTGATACGTCATCGCGACGATCGCGAGCGTCGCGCAGGCCAGACGGGCAAGGCTCAGCACGTCGGGGAGAGCGTGCCGGGCGGGTCGGCTGTCTAGTCCGACGCGCTCTCTGCGTCGGGCGGCTCGGCGAACGCGACCGCGTTTCCGTCCGGATCGGGGATCTTCACGTGGCGCACGCCGTTCGAGTAGGTCTCGATCGGCTCGTGCTCCACGCTCCGGGCGGCGAGCCCCTCGAGAAGCTCGTCGAGCCCGGTGACGGCGATGGTGATTCTGCCCGAGCCCGCGTGCGCGGCGTTCGGCTCGATGAAGAGCGTCGCGTGCTCGTCGATCTCCCAGAGCACCTCCTCCCCGACACGACGGTTCGGCGGCCTGCCGAACAGCCGCGTGTACCAATCGATGCCTCTCTCGAGATCGGACACCGGGATGCCGGCGAAGAGGTGCGTCAGCGCGCCCATCTCGGCCGTTCCCGGCGCCTTACCGTCCAGCGCGCTCGATGAGCTCGATGCGGTAGTCGTCCGGGTCGCGGACGAAGCAGAGGCGCGACCCGCCCTCGTGCACCTGATACGGCGGGCGCTCGGGCGCGATCCCCTGTGCCGCGAGCTCCGCGAGCGTCGCGTCGAGATCGTCGACGCCGATCGCGATGTGCCCGTACCCAGTCCCGAGCTCGTAGCTCCGGCCGTCGTGGTTGTACGTCAGCTCGAGGACGTTCTCGTCGTCCCCGAGCGAGAAGAAGTAGTTCGTCGCCTCGCGCTCGCCGTCTCTGACGATGTCCATGTCCCGGGAGAAGCGGAAGCCGAGTGCCTCGTAGAAGTTGCGGCTGCGCTCCGGGTCGGTGATGCGAACCATGGTGTGCAGGAAGGTGGCCATGGCTGGATCCTACGGAGCGCCGGCAGGGCGGTGCGGCGAGGAGCCGCGACCCGACGTTTGCGTCCCTGGCCGAGGGGAAATCGGCTCGCAAAGGAGGACAGATGCCGAACAAACGACCGAGCGTCAAGAACGAGCGCCAGTACGAGGCGCTGAAGAAGAAGGGCATGTCGAAGGAGCGAGCGGCCCGGATCGCCAACTCACCGGGAGCCTCGAGCCGTGGCGGAAAGAGCTCGGGTTCCGGCTCGTCGGGCTCGAGCGCCTCGCAGGGCGGGACGACCGCGCAGAAGAAGGCCGCCGGTCGCAAGGGCGGCCGCGCCACCGCGAGGAAGCGGAGCTAGCGGTCGTCGAGGCTCCGCCGCCCATTCTCGACGGAGCCTGGGAGGTGCGACGGATCAGCGGTCTCCTCCCGCCGCTCACAGGTGTGCGCAAGCGCATCCAGGGTGCGCGTGGGGAGACACGCATCGGGCCTCTCCCGGGACTGCCGTTTCGCGTCGAAGGGCTGACGCTGCGCTACGTCAGGCCGTTCTCGTCCTTCGTCGACGTGCTCGAGCCCAGCCCTGACGGCTTCGTCGGTCGCGCCACGTTCCGTGGGCGCGAGTACGGTCGCTTCGCCCTTCGCCCGCGCCGCTAGGACGCCTGGCACGGCCAGGCGCGGCTCACCCCGACGCGGTCGAGATGCAGGGAGACGACGCGACCGTCCTCGAGGACCGTCTTCCCCGATGCGCGGAGACGGACGTCCGCGTGGCCGCCGCTCGGGACGCACACCGTGATCTCGACCGGAGGCCGTGCGCCGCCGGGATCGACCGTTCCCGCCACCGAGTCGCCCTGCGTGCCGAGCTCGAAACCCACCCGGCGAGGGGCGAGCGCGGAAGCGGAGAGCGTGAGGACCAGCGAGCGGCGCCCTTCGCCTGGGTGGCCGTACACGCGGATCGTCGCCGGCCCCCCGGGGAGCACCCAGCCGTCTCGGGTCAGGCCCTGCGTGCTCCAGGCGAGGCGGTACGGGGGCCGCACGCGCACGAGCTCGAGAGACGACGCGCGGCCCATGACCTCAGCGTTCGCGAGCCCGAAGCGATTCTCGGTGCTCGACACGACGAGGTAGCGGCTCGCGTGCGGCCCGGCGAGCCGCCCGGTGGAGCGGTCGACGGATGCGGCCTGGACCGGGAACGGCGTGAACCTCTTGCCGCCGTCGA
>JBKPLV010000187.1:0-2461 GCA_046731795.1 Actinomycetota bacterium
CCACCGCCCGCCTTCCCGTGACGCGGCTGGAGGCACGTGCTGGCGATGTCGGGTGGCCGGGGCCGGGGCGGGCACGTTCGAGATCGCCCGCAAGCGCTTCCGCCCGAACGCGCAGACGGTCACGCAGCCGCACAACGTTGCGCTCCAGCAGCTCGCCGACGGGGGGCTGGTCGGCTTCGCGCTGTTTCTCGTGTTCGTGGTTTCAGGAGTCGCAGTCTGCGTGTGCGCGTTGAGGCGCTTGACGGGCCCCGAGCGCGCTGCGGCCGTCGCGCTCGTCACCGCACCGACGGCGTACCTCGCGTACGCGCTCGTCGACTACAACTGGGACTTCCTCGCGGTGACGGCACCGACGATGGTCGCGCTCGGGCTCCTCGCCGGAGCGGGACGGGCGACGCGCATCGGGCAGCGCAGGCCGGTGCTCGGCGCGGGGGCGGTTGTTCTCGCTGCGGTGCTGCTCGTCTCGTTCTCCTTCCCGCGGCTCGCGGACCGGGCGGAGCGGCGCTCGACGGAAGCCCTCATCGACGGCAACCTCGAGCGCGCGCTCGACGAGGCGAACCGGGCGCGGTTCTTCAACCCGGTCTCGGCGGATCCGCTCTTTGCCAAGGCCCGAGTGGCGGAGGCAGCCGGTCTGCCGTCGAGGGCCCAGGATCTCTACATCGACGCGGTCGAGCTGCAGCCGGAGAACCCGCTCACCTGGTACACGCTCGGGCTCTTCGAGTTCGAGGCCCGCATGAACAAGTGCGCGGCGTACCGCTTTCTCAACAACGCATACACGCTCGACCCAGCCGGGAACGAGTGGACGCCAGGCGGCCCGCTCGATGTCTCGCGCGACGCCGTCAACAAGGGCGGCTGCGCGCCGGGCTCATAGCGCGCCGGCGGCGCGGGCTGCGCCCAGTACGGCGCGGAGCGTGCCGGGCGGCGCGAGGTCCGTCGGCAGCTCGTCCCAGCCGAACCACGCGACCTCGCTCACCTCGGCGGGATCGACCTGCCCGAGCCGAGGCCCGATCGGCACCGCGGTGTAGTAGGCGACGTTGATGACTCCGGCGTCGGGCTCGCTCGGGTCGTCGGCGTACACGTCGACCCAGGTGTCGAGGTAGCCGGTGACCTCGACCTCGATCCCGGTCTCCTCGCGAACCTCGCGCACGACGGTCTCGGCCGGGTGCTCGCCGAGTTCGCAGAACCCGCCCGGCGATCCCCAAAGGCCGAACCAGGGCGCGTGCGCGCGCCGGCCGACCAGGACGCGTCCCTCGTGGACGACGATGCCGTTCGCGCACGGCCACGGGTTCAGCCAGTGGCTCGTCCCGCACCGCGAGCAGACGACCGGAGGTGGTGCCGCGAGCTCCGCTCCGCAGGCCGAGCAGAAGCGAACCGCAGGCACCGTCTCTAGGGGCCGAGGATGAAGACGAGCTGGGCGCGGCCGAGCTCTTTCGCGCGCATGCCGTCGAGCGGCGTGACGAGTTTCACGCCGAGATCCCTGCCGAGCCGCCGGCCCTCGCCGGCGAAGCCGGGCCGGTACATGACGATGCTGCGGCGCACGCGCTCGGGGGCGTTCGTGACGGTCCCGATCCGGTAGCCGCGGGCGTGCACGTGGGACGCGGCGGCAGCCGCGGCGCCGGTCTGCCCGTTCCCGTTCAGGACGAGGACCGTCGTCTTCGAGCGAGGCCGGGTCGCAACCACTGCGTGAGCACGCTTGTGAGCGGCCGACTTCGCAGGCTCCGGCTTGGTCGCCGGCTGGAGCACGTGGTCGCGAGCTGCGAGCTCCATCCGATCCGACGCCCACCCGAGGAGCTTGCCGCCGCCGATCGTCAGCAGCAGCACGAGCTCGACGGCCGCGATCGCGACCGCGACGTAGGCGGCGGTTCGCCAGGGGCGAACGAGCGCGTCGGGAGCCGGAAGCGGATGATCCACGGGCCAGGGATTCGCCCGTGCGGCCGCTACTCCTTCGTGATCCACTCCCAGGTGGCGCGTAGCCCGTCCTCGAGATCCACCATCGCCATGAACCCGAGCGCGTCGGCGGCACGTGTCGTGTCGAGGAAGCTGCGCTGGAGCTCGCCGAGACGAGCCGGCGCGTGCTCTGCGGGCAGCTCGGAGCCCGCGACCTTCGCGCACAGCGCGTACAGGTCGACGACCGACGTCTCGCGCCCGGTCCCGACGTTGTAGACGCCGCTGTCCTGTCCGAGCGTGGAGGTCGTCGCGCGCGCCACGTCGCCGACGTAGACGTAGTCCCGAGTCTGCAGCCCGTCGCCGAAGATCCGCGCCCGCTCGCCGCGCGCGAGCGCGCCCAGGAAGATCGCGACGACGCCCGCCTCGCCGTGCGGGTCCTGGCGCGGCCCGTAGACGTTCCCGTAGCGAAGCGCGATGTGCCGTGTCCCGTACAGACGGTTGTACGAGCGGATGTACTCCTCCGCCGCGAGCTTCGAGGTCCCGTACGGCGAGAGGGGCTCGCACGGTGAGTCCTCGC
>JBKPLV010000188.1:0-8955 GCA_046731795.1 Actinomycetota bacterium
TGTACGCGACGGATCTCTCCGAGCACCCCGTCGAGGACGGCGAGCACGACTTCGAGGACGGCGAGCACGACTTCGAGCTCGAATACTCGTCGCGTACCACAGAGCCCGAGGTCATGGGCCGGGCGATCCTCGCATCGGCCGCAATCAGCGGCCTGGTGCTCCCGATCGCGGTCGACGGGAAGGTCGCCACCGACGGCGGCTGGGTGCGCAACTTCCCGTTCGAGCACGCGTATCGAAGCGCGGACGTCGGCACGATCGTGGCCTTCCGCTACCTCCCGAGCTACCCGGCGGCAAGCGCCGCGTTTCTCGAGCGCACGCGCGAGCGCCTGGAGCGCTTCCGCGCCGTCCCGCCCGTGCGCGTCCTGCTCGCGGAGGTGCGCCTCGCGCAAGAACGGGCGGCACGCGGCGAGCCGGCGCACTACGGCGAGCTCATCGTGCGCCTCATGCGCGTCGCGTTCGCGCGCAACGCCGTCATGGAGGAACGGCTCGCGCTGGAGCGCGAGACCTCCGTGCGCGAGCTGCGGCTGCTGCGCGAGGACGTGACGCGGGCGGCCGTCGCGGCAGCGGCCCCATGGGGCCGCAAGCGGCTCCGCGCGGAGCTCGACGCGCGCTTCGACGAGGCGCGCTTCCCGTTCCGTCACGACCGTGACGTCCCTACCGTGATCGTGCGCGGCGCCGCCGGATCCGGCATTCTCGACGCGGCGTTTCGCGGCGACGCACCGTGGCCCGAGGAGCGCAAGCGCGCACTCATCGCCCGCGGCTACGCCCTGACGGACAAGGCCCTCGACGGTGCGACGCTCTAGGACTGTGGCGGCGAAGGATGCTGCGAAGCGAGCGTTTTTGACGTGAGCGATCGGGAATGCCATTCGGCATTTCCGATCTGCGGAGGTATTAGGTCGGCCGGGGTCCGGGCAGGCGGTCGGACCCCGGGCCGAGGTAGGTGAGCAGGCCCCGGCAAGCCGGGGCCGTGCTCGCGGCTAGCCCTGGGGGGATGGGGGCTGCCGTCCGAGCGTGACGGTCACGCTCGTCTTGTTCGCACCGCGGTAGATCACGACCGTGACCTTGTCGCCGGGCTTGTGCGCGGCGACCGCGTCGCGAAGTTGTTCGATCGAGGAAATCTGATGGCCGTCGAAGGCGAAGATGATGTCTCCTCCGAGGACGTACGTCTCACCGGCGACGACGACCCGCCGGTGGCCGTTCTTGAGGCCCGCCTTGTCGGCGCCGGAGTCGTTCTCGATCGACTCGACGATGACGCCCCTCTTGACGGCGAGGTTGTAGGTATCGGCGAGATCCGCCGTGACAGCCTGGCCCCGGATGCCGAGATAGGCGTGCTCGACCCGTCCCGTCCGGATGATCTGCGCGACCACGTCCTTCACCGTGTTCGACGGCACCGAGAACCCGATTCCGACGTTTCCTGTCGCGGTGTCGCCCGTCTCGATCTGCGTGTTCACGCCGATGACCTGGCCGCGACTGTCGAGGAGCGGCCCTCCGGAGTTGCCGTGGTTGATCGGCGCATCCGTCTGGATGACGTGGTCGATCGTGAAGCGGTTCGGGGCGGTGATGAAGCGTTGCAACGCGCTCACGATCCCCGCGGTGACCGTGCGGTCGAGCCCGAAGGGGTTGCCGATGGCCACGACCTCGTCGCCGACCCGCACCGCATCGGAGTTGCCGAGCGGGAGCGGCGTGAGCGCGCTGGCGGCGGTGTCGACGCTCAGGACCGCGAGATCCGTCGACGGATCCGTGCCGACCACCTCGGCCTTGACGGTGTCGCGGTTCGAGAAGCTGACCGTGATCTCGTTCGCGTCCTCGACGACGTGGTAGTTCGTGACGATGTGTCCGGCCTTGTCGATGAGGAAGCCGGAGCCGAGCGCGGTCAACGCTGGGGAGCTCGGCACCTCCTCGCGGCCCGGGAAGAGCCGTGGGATCGCCGACGTCGAGGTGGTGAGCGAGCTCACCCGGACGACCCCTGGTGCAGCACGCCTGTAGATCTCGTTGATCGTCATGCCCTTGGTCCTCGCTGGGGCGAGACCCGGGCTCGCAGGCGGCGACGTCTCCGTCACCACGGTCGTTCCTGCGTCGAGGCCGCCGAGGAGCGCTACCCCTCCGACCGCCACGGCGCCACCGAGGACGGCGGCCGCGACCAGAGCCGCGAGCGGCCGGAGCGTTGCGAACGTCATGACCCGACGGGTTATAGCCCTGCCCCCGTGAACCGCGGGTTAGCCGCCGTTAAGGGCGGGTTGGCTGTGTTACGCGACGAGGACGCCGGTCACGTACATCGTCGCGACGCCTCCGAGGAAGCCCGCGATCGCGTGACCGGAGCGCAGCCCGCCTGGCGCGGTGCGCGCCACGTACCGCCCGACCTCGACCACGACCTGGAAGGCGGCGCCGGCCGCGATCGCGAAGAACAGCGCGCCGAGCACGTCGCTCGAGGTGTAGCCGCCGATCCACGCTCCCAGGACGGCGGGCCCTCCCGCGACGAGCGCGAGCGCTGCGAGCACGAGCACGGTCACTCGGGACTTCGCCAGCGGGGTGGCGATGCCGAGCCCCTCGGTGACGTTGTGGATCATGAAGCCGACGATCAGGAACGTGCCGAGCTGCAGCTCGCCGACTGCGAACGACGCTCCGATCGCGAGCCCCTCGCCGAGGTTGTGCAAACCGATGCCGACAGCGACGAGGACCGCGAGCGTCAGCCCGGCAGCGGTCCTGCCCTTCGTGAGACGCCCGGCGAGTGCGGTCATCCCGAGGAAGCTCAGGGCGACCCCGAGCAGCACCAGCCCGGCGCCGCCGAGTGCCGGTGGCAGCGTCGCCTGCAGGTCGAACGCCTCCGTGAGTGCCTCGACGCCGAGGAACGAGAGGAGGCCGGCAGTGAAGGCCATGAAGGCCGCAAGCCAGACGGCTCCCGCCTGCCGGAGCGCCGGCAGCCACAGCAGACCGAGCATGATGGGCACGATCCCGACGAGCAGACCGATGAGCGCGTAGCCAAAGACCCCGCGAAGCGACGGCTGCGGCGTCTCGACGGCGGCGGCGATCTCCTTCGCCGTCTCGATCCCGGTCGAGCTCGTGACGCCGACCGAGATCGGATCGTTCTCGACCCACTGGAACGGCACTACGATGGTCGACGAGCGCAGCCGTCCGAGCGTCGTCGCCCCGTCGATCGAGAAAGGCACGATCGCGTTGTCGACGGTCACGCTCGCGATCCTCAGGTCGTCGTGCTGCGGGTTGCGGACGACGATGCGAATCTCGCCCGGCGAGAACTCGACCCGGCGGATGTCGAACTGGTCGGCCGGCGGCGGATTGGAGCCAACGAGATCGACCAGGGAGGAGCCCGAGCTCACCACGAGGCCGACCACGAGCGCGAGCAGGACGACCGGCACGACGGCCCAGACACGCCAGTTGACGCGGCCGGCCGGGGCCGTAGCTGAGCCGGCCTCCATCAACCGTCCACCACGTCGAAGAAGCCCATCCAGCCGAGCTCGGCGAACTCGGACTGGTGCGCGTGGAACATGTGCAGGCCGGTGCCGGCGAACTCGATCTCGACGACGCCCCGTTGACCCTGGCACTGCATCACGGTGTCCGTGTACTCCCAGTGCTCGCCCGTCCCGGTCGGCTGGTAGCGGAAGAAGTCCGCGTGCAGGTGGAACGAGTTGATCAGGTCGAACTCGGTGAGGTTCGCGAGGTAGATGCGGACGAGCTCGGAGCGCTTCACGCGGATCGGATAGCGCGCGTAGTAGAACGTCCGCCCGTTGACCGTGTAGAAGTTGTTCGCACCGTCGCCGTCGGTGTCGAAGCCGCTCATCACCATGACGAGCTCCTGGGCGGGCGGGCGCGGCTCCTTCGGGTCGACGATGAACGCCCCGTACAGACCCTTGTGGATGTGCTTCTTCAGCGGGGTCGCGTGGCAGTGGTAGAGGTGGAAGCCCGCCGGCGTCGCGTCGAACTCGTACGTGAACGTCCCGCCCGGGTCGACGATCTCGAAGACGCCGTCCATGCTCGCGGGATGGATCCCGTGGAAGTGGATCGTGTGCGGGTGCGAGCCTGCGTTCACGAACCGCACGCGCAGGCGGTCGCCCTCGGTCGTCCGGAGCACCGGGCCCGGCGCGGTCCCGTTGTAGACCCACGCCGGGAAGAACACGCCCGGCGCGACCTCGAGCTCGACGTCGGTCGCGGTGAGCGTGTACTCGCGAATCCGACTCGGGCGGAAGGGAAGCGCTCGCGGCGGGTACAGCAGCGCGTCGAGATCCGTCGGCCCGCCGACGGCCGGCGCCTCGTCGCGGACCATCGCAGCGTGGCCCATCGACCCGTGCAGGTGGTTCGCGGGCATGCGCTCCGTCCCCCGCTCGCCCCCTGCCGCCGGGGCATCCGCGCCGAGCGCCGCCTTGCCCACGAGCGGCGCCGCCATGAGCGGTGCCGTGACGGCGAGCAGCTTCCCGCGAGTGAGGCGAGTTTTAGCCATAGCTAAATCCGATTCGGAGTGTAACCTAAGGCCCGCCCAATGCCAGCTCAGGCCGCAGATCTCACCGTCGCCGTCCAGGACTACCTGAAGGCGATCTACGCACTCGAGTCGACAGGGGAGCGCGTCACCACGTCGGCGCTCGCCCGCAGGATGGGGGTCAGCGCTCCGTCGACCACCGCGATGACAAAGCGCCTCGCCGAGCTCGGTCTCGTCGAGCGTCTCCCCTACCGCGGTGTCGCGCTCACGGACGCGGGACGCAACGGCGCGCTCGAGGTGCTGCGCCACCACCGGCTGCTCGAGCTCTACCTCGTCGACCGTCTCGGGCTCTCCCTCGACGAGGTGCATGCCGAGGCCGAGCTCCTCGAGCACGCGCTGTCCGAGGAGCTGGAGGCGAGGATCGACGCGGAGCTCGGCTTCCCTACGCACGATCCGCACGGCGACCCCATCCCCGACCGCGAGCTGCGGGTCGCCAACGGAAGCGACCGCACGCTGCTGGACCTCCAGCCGGGGGCGCGCGCGTCGGTCTCACGCGTCCCGGACGGAGACGCGGACCTGCTTCGCTACCTGAGCGAGCTCGGCATCGTCCCCGGCTCGGACGTCGAGCTCGTCGCCTACGCGCCGTTCGGCGGTCCGGTCACGGTCCGGACGGAGCGCGGCGAGCACGCGATCTCGCGCGAGCTCGCCGACCGAATCGCCCCGGCCTAACCAACCCACTCGACGTCACGCGTCGAGCGGGCGGCTGGCCGCCACCACGAACTCGGTCTTGGCCTCCGTGTAACCGGGGCGATCGTCGCGAAACTTCATCGCGAGTGCGCGCTTCAGCTCCTCGTACTCCGCGGCGAGTGCCCTGTTGCGCCTGAGCCGATCGCGGAACGCGAGCTGCGCGCGTAGCTCCTCACTATCGGTCGGCGACACATACAGGTGATGACGCCTTTCGCCGTCCGGAACTGCGAACGCCTCCCGTCCCTGGACGCCCAGATTCCCCTGATGGACATACCCGACCGCGACGAGCCGGTCGACGGCGAGCATCACGTCTTCGGGTTCCACGACGACCACCAAGTCGATGACGGGCTTCGCCGCGAGGCCCGGGACAGCGGTCGACCCAACGTGCTCAAACGCGACTGCTACGTCACAAACCGCTGCCTCGGCACGGTCACGGAGTGCCTCGAACTCGTCCGGCCACGCTGGGTCGTATTCGACGATGACGATCGGATCCGGGATGGCGTCTCTCCAGCCTGACCGACCGACTGTCGTCTCAGGCGAGCTCGAGCGAGACGACCTTCACATCCTGCGAGCGGTCAGCGCCGAGGGCGTCGTCGAGCTTCCGCTTGAGCTCGCCCGACGCGTACAGCTCTTCGGTGATGTCGGCGCCGCCGACGAGCTCGCCGTTGACGAAGACCTGCGGGATGGTCGGCCAGCCGGAGATCGCCGAGAGCTCTTGGCGGATGCGTGGATCCGGAAGGATGTCGACGGTCGCGATCGGCGCGCCGGCCGCATGCAGCGCCTGCAGCGCGCGCATCGAGTTGCCGCACATCACCATCTGGGGCGTTCCCTTCATGAAGAGCGCAACCGGCTCCTTCTCGATGACCTCGGAGATCTGATCTTTGAGCGTGTTCATACGGTTCCTTTCGTCCTGATTCGGAGCTCGTGGATGGAGCCGTCGGCGAACGGTGCGGCGAGCGCGTCGTTCACGCGACGGTGCTGCTCGAGGAGCGGGAGTCCGTCGAACTCGGGACTCACGACCGTCACCTGGAAGTGGTCGCCTCCACCGGTCCTGTCCTCGACTTCGAGTGCGGTCGCCTCGGGGAACGCGTGCTCCAGTAGGCCGCGGATCGTTGCCGTCTCCATCGCGGCCATGCTAGATGCCCGCCGGTACCCTGCGGCCATGCGGCTGCTGCGCGGCGTGCTCCTCTTCAAGCTCGGCTTCTGGGCGGGGATGCTCGCCTCGGCGACGCTCCTCAAGCAGATGCTTCCGTCGCGTGGCGACGAGGAGAGCGACGAGGTCGCGCTCGTCGCGATCCGGAACGGGATCGAGCTCACGAGCCGTTCCAAGGCGTTCCGCGGAGGCTCGATGTTCTCCTGGTTCGGGGGGATCGCGGTCGATCTTCGCGAGGTAGAGCTGGCCGAGAACGCCCATCTCGACGTCCACTCGGCGTTCGGCGGCATCGCGCTCCGCGTGCCCGTGGGCTGGCGGGTGGAGTCCAACGTCGGATCGCTCGCGGGCGGCGTCGCGATCCAGGTCCCCGAGCCTGACTCACCCGACGCGCCGACGCTTCGTCTCGACGGCTTCACGATGTTCGGCGGGGTGGCCGTCGGCGTGAATACGGAGAGCTGAGCCGGCGCTTGCGCCGAGCCTCGCACTACCTCGTCTCGATCCCGGAGCGGCTCGTCCGCATGGTTGCGGCGGCGCTCGGCGGGACGATCCACGAAACCGCCGAGCTGGTCCTCCCGCGGCTCGTGCGCAAATCGCGGTTCTACGAGGCGACGGCGAAGAACCTGCTCCGGATCACGGTCGAGCTCGTCGGCGGCGTCGCTCGTGAAGCCGGGGAGGTAGCGGGCGAGGTCGAGAGCTCCCCGCGCAAGCTCGCGGTCCGCAAGACGGGAGGCAACGTCATCGAGCTCGGCTCGATCCTGGCGTTCGGCTTCTCCCCGCTCTGGCTCCTCGCCGGCGCGGCGGACATCACGCACGGCACGCGCATCTACCTGGACGCGCTCGTCACCGAGCTGAGGGCGTCCGGCGTCCTCGCGAGCGAGGCGCAGTTCGCGTCGGTCGACGACCTCCTGGCCGCGCTCGAGGGGGCAAGCGGGACAACGGCGCGGCTGATCGACATCCCGCCGCTCGAGATCGAAGGGCTGAAGCGCTCGCTCGCAGACCTGCGCGACGACGCGAAGAGCCTGCCGACGCCGCCGGAGCTCGCTGCCGCCTACGAGGGGCTCGTGGCCGAGGCCGACCGGGAGGAGCGGTCGCTGCTCGAGGTCTCGCTCGGGATGGGTCTCGCCTTCTTCAACTCGGCCCGAAAGGTGGGCCGCCAGCACGTGCTCGATCCGTACACCGAGGATTTCCGCCCGCTGCGCGACGAGGGGTTCGCGGCCTACGCCCGACGCGTCGGCGCCCCGTATGCCCGGGCGGTCTCGCGCCACTTCGACCCCAACGAGGCGACGCTCACGGAGCGGGGCCTCCGGCGGCTGGGGCGTCGCCAGCTGCTTGAATCGGAGGCGATGGCCCATCCGGACAGCTTCGGGGCACGCTCGCCGCTCGAGGTCGGAGGCACGAGTCACGAGATCTTCCGGCTCGACGCGCTGCAGGCGAGCCACGACGTGCTGCGCCTGCCGTACACGCTCCGGATCCTGCTCGAGAACGTGCTCCGCACGGAGGACGGCGCGAGCGTCACGGCCGAGGACGTCGAGGCCGTCGCCGGCTGGGTCGCGACCGACGAGCCGTCGCAGGAGATCTCGTTCACGCCCGGTCGCGTGCTCCTCCAGGACTTCACCGGCGTGCCGGCGGTCGTCGACCTCGCCGCCATGCGCAACGCGATGCACGACCTCGGAGGCGACCCGCGGAAGATCAATCCGCTCCTCCCGGTCGAGCTGGTCATCGATCACTCGGTGCAGGTGGACGAGTACGCGAACGCCCGCGCGCTCCTCCGCAACGCCGAGCTCGAGTTCGAGCGCAACCGCGAGCGCTACGCGTTCCTGCGCTGGGGTCAGGGCGCGTTCGACAACTTCAAGGTCGTCCCACCGAGCACGGGGATCGTGCATCAGGTGAACCTCGAGTTCCTCGCCCGTGTCGTCGAGCAGCGGGACGGTCTCGCGTTCCCCGACACGCTCGTCGGGACGGACTCGCACACGACGATGATCAACGGGCTCGGCGTCCTCGGCTGGGGCGTCGGCGGGATCGAGGCGGAGGCGTCGATGCTCGGCGAGCCGATCTCGATGCTCGTGCCCCAGGTCGTCGGCTTCCGGTTGACGGGCGCCCTTCCCGAGGGCGCGACCGCCACCGACCTCGTCCTCACCGTCACCCAGATCCTCCGCCAGACGGGCGTCGTCGGGAAGTTCGTCGAGTACTTCGGCCACGGCCTCGCCACGCTGCCTCTCGCCGACCGGGCGACGATCGGGAACATGTCGCCCGAGTACGGCGCCACGTGCGGCTTCTTCCCCGTCGACGCCGAGACACTGCGCTACCTCGAGCTCACGGGACGCTCGCCCGAGCGCATCGCGCTCGTCGAGGCGTACTGCAAGGAGAACCTGCTCTGGCACGACCCGGACGAGCCCGCGACCTACTCGAAGATCGTCGAGCTCGACCTCTCCTCGGTGGAGCCGTCACTCGCGGGTCCACGACGCCCTCAGGACCGCGTGCCGCTCAAGGACGCGAAGCGCGCGTTCCTCGACGAGCTTCCGACCTTCGGCGTCGACTACGGGAACGCGCACGACGAGGCGGTCTCGGAGACCTTCCCTGCGAGCGATCCGCTCGCGTCCGGAGCTCCCGGCTCTGCCGAGGAGCA
>JBKPLV010000189.1:0-15133 GCA_046731795.1 Actinomycetota bacterium
TGCTGCATCGTGACACACGAGGAACGACGCGTCGGCGTGCCCGAACGCATGGAATCGCGCGAGCCCTACCGCGACGTCACCATCGAGAAGCGGATCGTCGGGGAAATCAGCCGAGACACGCGGGGGAGATAAAGCCCACCATCGAGACACGCTGCGCCGGACGGCGAGTACGTGCTGCCGACGCGCGACGCCCGACTATGCTCGCGCGCATGCCGTACGCGCCCGCCGACGACCGCTACGACCGGATGCTCTACCGGCGAACGGGCCGGAGCGGGCTCCGGCTCCCCGCGATCTCGCTCGGCCTGTGGTGGAACTTCGGTGACGATCGCCCGCTGGAGACCAGCCGCGCGATCGTCCGGCGCGCCTTCGACCTCGGCGTCACGCACTTCGACCTCGCCAACAACTACGGGCCGCCCTACGGCTCAGCGGAGGAGACCTTCGGGAAGCTCCTCGAGCAGGACCTCCGCCCGTTCCGCGACGAGCTCGTCATCTCGACGAAGGCGGGCTACGACATGTGGCCGGGCCCGTACGGCGACTGGGGCTCGCGGAAATACCTGCTCGCGAGCCTCGACCAGAGCCTCGCCCGCATGGGTCTCGACTACGTCGACATCTTCTACTCGCACCGCTTCGATCCCGAGACGCCGCTCGAGGAGACGATGGGCGCGCTCGACTCGGCGGTCCGCGCCGGGAAGGCGCTGTACGCAGGCATCTCGTCATACTCGGCGGAGAAGACCCGCGAGGCGGCGGCGATTCTCCGCGAGCTGGGGACCCCGCTCCTCATCCACCAGCCCTCGTACTCGCTGCTCAACCGCTGGATCGAGCCGGAGCTGCTGGACGCGATCGGCGAGCTCGGCGTCGGCTGCATCGCCTTCTCCCCGCTTGCGCAGGGAATGCTCACGAGCAAGTACCTCGACGGGATCCCGGAGGGCTCGCGCGCGAGCTGGCCGAGCTCGCTCTCGCCCGACCTCCTCACCGACGAGACGGTCGAGAAGGTCCGTGCCCTGAACGCAATCGCGGGTGAGCGCGGGCAGACACTCGCGCAGATGGCGCTCGCGTGGGTGCTCCGCGACGAGCGCGTGACGTCGGCGCTGATCGGCGCGTCGAGCGTCGCTCAGCTCGAGGACAACCTCGGGGCGCTCGAGCGGCTGGCGTTCTCCGACGACGAGCTCGACGAGATCGACCGCTACGCCGTCGACGGCGCGATCAATATCTGGGCCGCCTCGAGCGCGTCCTGACGGGCCAGGTGTAAGCCGAGCACGACCCGGGTAGAGGCTCCGCGTGAGCTCGGTGCCTCGCGTGTGCTCCGCCTGCGGTTCCGCGTCCGCATGGGACGCGAAGTACTGCCAACAGTGCGGCCGTCGGCTCGACGAGGAGTCGCCGCGCTACTACGGAGCGCTCTCCCCCGGCCCCACCTTCGTCCTCGGCGGCGTGTTCGCGGTTGGTGCAGTCGTCGCTCTCGTCGCCGGGAGCTGGATCGTGGCGATCGTGCTGATCGCGCTCGCCGCCGTCGCGTTCGCCTTCTTCTACGAGGCGGCGCGACGGACTCCCGACGATGCCGTGGGACGGCGCGTTTTCTCGTCGACGCGACACGTGCGCGGATGGACCCTGTTCGTACGCACGTCCTCCGCGGCCTGGGTGCGAGCGCTCCGCGACGTCGTCCGGCTGCGGCGGGAGTCGCGTTCGCTCCGCCGCCAGCGTGAGCCGGCGCTGCGTTCGCTCGGAGACGCCGCCTATCGCGAGGACGAGCCCGCCGCGACAGAGCTCCGGGAGCGACTCCGCCGGATCGACGAGGAGCTCGCGAAGCGCGCGACGGAACAGGCGCAAGCCCTGGCGGCCGCGCGCCGCCAGACCGACGAGGAGCACGAGGCCGCGCGCGCGACGCAGAGCTTCTCGGTCGAGGAGATCGCCTCGGGCCGCGGCAAGTCCACGAAGAAGAAGTAGCGCCGGGAGAGATCGAGGGGAAGGACGGGGTCGTCCTCCCCCTCGTGCGAGGCGTGCTGCCTAGCGCGCGACCGCGGCGGCCGCGTTCACGAGCCCCGCTCCGAAGAACGACGTGTTGCCCGCGCCGCCCGTGCACTGGCGCGGATCGTTCGCCGGCCAGTTCGCCGGGCAGGCGAGCGGGGTTGCCGACGAGCGAACGAGCGCGGCGACCGCCCCCTGCGGCATGCCTGGGTGCTCGCCGCGGATGAGCGCGGCAACTCCCGCCGCGTGCGGCGACGCCATGGATGTTCCGCTGATCCAGACGTAGCGACCGCCTCCGCTCAGCACCGCTCGGTTGTTCGCGGCATAGAACTCCCATCCGCCGGTGGCGTCCGTGCTCGACCAGCCGGCCAGGATCCGGCCGCGTCCATAGACGCTCGCCGCCGTCTGGCCCGCGTCGCCGCCCGGAGCGGTGACGTCGACTGGGGTGCCCACGTTCGAGTAGCTCGCCAGCGTGTTGACGCCCACGGCCGAGACGGTGACGACCCCGGGCAGCTCCGCGGGCGCCACGCGACAGTTGTTCCGCACGTCACGTACCACGGCTGTGTCCGGCGGCCAGTCCGGGCTGATCTCGTCCGTGGTCGGGTGCCCGAGGTCGTTTGCCTCGTTCCCCGCCGCCGCGACGATGACGACGCCGCGCGACTCCGCGTAGCGCGCCGCGTTCTGCAGGTCGAGGAGCACCGCTCGCTGGCCCGCGTCGTTCGCACAGAAGTAGAGATACGGGTCCGCGAACAGGCTCAAGTTCACGACGTCGAGTTGCTGGTCGCCCGCGTAGCGAAGCGCCGCCGCGACCGAGTCGGCGAAGCAGAAGCCCATGATCGTGCAGGCCTTGATGGCCACGATCGTGGCTTCCGGGGCGACCCCGACGATTCCGATGCCGTTGGCGCGGCCGGCGATCGTCGTGGAAACGTGCGTGCCGTGGCCCTGGAGATCCTGGACGGCTGCCTTGTTGGAGCAGTCGCCGTTGGCGACCTCCTGCGGATCGGCCGTGGGCGTCGTGCTGTAGATGAACGAGCACGAGTGCGCGACGTCGATCGCTCCCGCGAGATCCGGATGCGTGAAGTCGACTCCGCCGTCGATGACACCGACCTTCACCCCTGCGCCTGTCGCCCTGGCGTGGGCTTCACCGGCGTGGATGACCGACATGTCCCACTGACATGGCGAGAGCTCATCGGGCCCGGTCGTGCCTGGATACGCCGTCGCGCACAGCCCGGCTGCGGTGGCGCCGTCGATCGCGGCCGTGCTCGCCCCCGATGTGGGCTGTACGAGCACGACGAGGAAGAGCGTCGCGGCCAGAACCGCGAGCCCTGTACGGGGCAACTTGGACATTCGTGTGTCCTCCCTCTCCGATTGCGGGGCGGACTTACCCGCGTTGGGAGGGAGGGAAACGACGGCCGGATGCCCCCAGCGGGATTCGAACCCGCGCTACAGCCTTGAAAGGGCTGTGACCTGGGCCGCTAGTCGATGGGGGCCCCGCCCGGAGTCTAGAGACGGGGGTCCAGGATTCGGACTCAGGCGGCGAGCTCGTGCTCGACGAGGTCGGATACCGGGATGCCGCCCCCTACCCGCCGTTCGCTTGCGAGCGAGACGGGTTTCTACGCGGGCTCGACGGCGGACGCGTCGCCGTTTCGCTGCGCGGCGATCACGTCGCGGTACCAGTGGTAGCTCGCCTTCGGGACGCGCTCGAGCGTCTCGAAGTCGACGTAGACGATCCCGAAGCGCTGCGAGTAGCCGCGTGACCACTCGAAGTTGTCGAGCAGCGACCACACGAAGTAGCCGGCGACGGGGACGCCGTCCGCGATCGCGTCGGCGATCGCCGCGATGTGGCCATGGAGGTAGGCGGTGCGGCGCGGGTCGTCGACCGTGCCGTTGTTTCGAACGTCCTCGAAGGCGGCGCCGTTCTCGGTGACGTACAGCGGGGGCACCGGGTACTCGGCGTGGAGCTGCACGAGGAGCTCGCGCAGTCCCTGCGGGTAGATCTCCCAGCCCATGTCGGTGGCCTCGACGCCGGGCGGATCGAACGCGAACGGCTCGCCGTCGGGCCCCGCCTTGACGACGTGACGCCGGTAGTAGTTGACGCCGAGGAAGTCGATCGGCGCAGAGATCGCGCGCATGTCCTCGCCGGCGAAGGGAGGAAGCATGGACCCGAAGCGCCGAAGCCCGTCCTCCGGATACCCGCCGCGCAGAAGGGGATCGAGGAACCAGCGGTTGCGCAGGGCGTCCTCGATGCGGGCGGCTTCCAGGTCCGCCGGCGCATCGCTCGCGGGGTGCATCGGGATGAGGTCGATGGTGATCCCGGCCTGCGCGTCGGGCGCGTCGCGCCGCAGCACCTCCAGCGCGAGGCCATGCGAGAGCAGCACGTGATGGGCAGCCGCGACGGCGTCGGCGGGGCTCTTCCGTCCCGGCGCGTCCTGGCCGATCCCGTACCCGAGCCACGCGATGACCCAGGGCTCGTTCTGCGTGATCCAGTGCGTGACCCGATCGCGGAGCCGGGCGACGACGACCTCGACGTACTCGGCGAACGCGTGCGCGGTGTCACGCACGGGCCAGCCGCCTGCATCCTCGAGCGCTTGCGGGAGGTCCCAGTGGTAGAGCGTGACGAAGGGCTCGATGCCGGCGGCGAGCAGCTCGTCCACGAGCCGGTCGTAGAAGTCGAGGCCCGCCTCGTTCACGCGTCCGCGGCCTTCCGGTACGACGCGCGGCCACGCGATCGAGAAGCGAAACGCGTTGAGCCCCAGGTCCCGCATCAGCCGGACGTCGTCGCGATAGCGGTGGTACGAGTCGCAGGCGACGGCGCCCGTGTCCCCGTTCGTGATCACGCCGGGACGCATCGTGAAGCGGTCCCAGATGCTCTCGCCGCGCCCGTCCTCGCGGACAGCGCCCTCGACCTGATAGGCGGAGACCGCAGCGCCCCAGGCGAAGCTCGGGGGCAAGTGTCGCAATCTGTCGTCCGAGATACCCTGCATTACTTAACCGGTAAAGAGCATACTACGGCGTATAGCGTTCGGCGCAAGGAGGCGAGCGAGCGAGTTGGCAGAGCAGCGAGCGGCACGGGTCACGATCAGAGACATCGCGGAGCGCGCAGGCGTCTCGAAGGGCGCGGTCTCGTATGCCCTCAACGGCCGGCCCGGCGTCTCGAACGACACGCGCGACCGTATCCTCGCCATCGCGGACGAGCTCGGCTGGTATCCGAACCGCGCCGCACGTGCGCTCTCGGCGGCCCGTGCCGACGCCTGCGGTCTCGTCCTCGCCCGGCCCGCGCAGATCGTCGCGCTCGAGCCGTTCTTCATGGAGTTCATCGCCGGAGTCGAGTCTGCGCTCGCGGCCCGCTCGATAGCGCTGACGATTCAGCTCGTCCGCAACGTCCGCGACGAGATCGCCGTCTACCGAAGATGGTGGGGCGAGCATCGCGTCGACGGCGTGCTCATGGTCGACCTCCGCGTCGACGATCCCCGGATCGACGAGCTCGTGCGCATCGGGCTGCCGGCGGTCGTCGTCGGAGGGCCGCTCGAGAACAGCGTTTTGCCCTCTGCTTGGCACGATGAGGGCTCCCTCGTGGTCGAGGCGATCCGGTACCTGGCAGCGCTCGGGCACACGCGTGTCGCGCACGTCTCCGGCGTCGCGGACTTCGTCCACACGAGGCAGCGCACCGCTGCCTTCGAGGCGGCGGTCAAGGAGCTGGGCCTCGAGGGCGAAGTCCTGGAGACCGACTACAGCGCCGAGAGCGGCGCCCGCGCGACGCGCAGGCTGCTGTCCTCCCCGACGCCGCCGAGCGCGATCCTCTACGACAGCGACCTCCTCGCAGTGACGGGGCTCGGCGTCGTGCAGCAGATGGGGTTCTCGGTGCCCGACGACGTGTCCATCATCGGTTGGGACGACTCGCTCATCAGCCAGGTCGTCCACCCGCCGCTGACGGCGATCACCCGCGACATCACCGCCTATGGAGTCGCGGCCGCGCGGCACCTCCTCGAGGCCGTCGACGGCGAGGCCGAGGGCGACGTGGAGACCGCGCGCGGCGAGCTCACGATCCGCGGCAGCACCGCTGCCCGGAGGGTCGCGGTCGCGCGGCGCTGAGCTCGGGACGCATGTCGTCGGTGATTCGGTGCTTGACACTTAACCGGATAAGTGATGGACTTAACCACATCGGCATGTACGACTGGAACGCACCGGGAACGGACGCCGATCCCGATCAGATCGGATCCGCGCGAGCCTCTCATTGGCGAGTGATGCCCTCCTGCACATTCAGAACCAGAGAGCAACCCGGCTCGCGCGGATCCGCTGCCGGTACGAACCGACGAGCTCGGCACGTCACCCGAGCGCTGCCGGGCCCGCCGATCCACGGTTTCCATGCGCAGGATCAGCGTGGTCACCGACGGATCGCCGGGCGAAGGGAGGGATGCTCGGGCCCGAGTGCGGGCGTGCTCTAACCGGTTATCCAACCATCCGACCCCGGGCGACGTCCTACGCATGGGCGCCATGCTCGGGTGGGGGGCCATAGACGAGGAGTCAAGGAGGAGCAGGATCATGGCAACGAGACGAAGCAAGAGGGTGGCCGGCGCAGTAGCGCTCGTCGTCGCCCTCGCTACGGCCGCGTCGCTGCTGACCGCTGCCGGAGCGGGCGCGGGCTCGCAGTCTCCATTTGCGCTGCCGCGCGCAGACACGCTGTACACGTCGGGCAAGCAGTGGGGCCCATACACCGGCTTCAACCCACTGCGCACGGGCGACTACTCGACCGGAACCCTGGGCCTTCTCTACGAGACCCTGTTCCGGTACGACCCGCTCAAGGACACGTTCATCCCATGGCTCGCGACCAACGGCAAGTGGGTCGGCCGCAACTACGTCCTCACGCTGCGGCCGGGTGTGAAATGGAACGACGGACAGCCGCTGACCGCGGCGGACGTGAAGTTCACGTTCAACACGGGCAAGCTGGCCGGCTCGGAGTACTCGACCATGTGGAAGACCGGCCTCTCGAGCATCACCTCGAAGGGGAACGTCGTGACGTTCCACTTCAGCTCGAAGCCCAACTACCAGGACTGGGACACGACGCTGTACGGGATCGCAATCGTCCCGCAGCACATCTGGAAGCAGTACAGCGCCACCGAGATCACCACCGGCAACGCGGACAACGCGTTCGTCGGGACCGGACCGTTCACGTACGGGGCCGGCAAGGGCGGCTCCCAGACCCTCCAGTGGAACCGGCGTAGCGGCTGGTGGGCCGAGAAGCTCGGCTACCACATGCCGATGAAGTACATCGTCGACATCCACAACACGTCGAACACAGCGTCGCTGCAGAACTTCCTGCAGGACAAGATCGACCTCTCCAACAACTTCTTCCCGGGGATCGACAAGCAGATCGGCGGGAAGGTGCAGACGTACTACGCGAAGGCGCCGTACATGCTGTCGGCGAACACCGCGTGGCTCATCCCCAACACGACGAAGGCGCCGACATCGGATCGAGCGTTCCGTCGGGCCCTCGCGATGTCGATCAATGTCAACCGGATCGTCACCGCCGACTACGGCAACATCGTGTCGAAGGCGAACCCAACCGGCCTCCTGCCGAACTGGAGCAAGTGGATCGACCAGAAGCAGGCCGCAAAGCTCGGGTTCAAGTACAACGTCGCCGGAGCGAAGGCGCTCCTCGCAGCGAACGGCTACAAGGACACCGACGGCGACGGCTACGTCGAGAACAAGAACGGCTCCGACATCAACCTCCGGCTGATCGTGCCGAACGGCTGGTCGGACTGGCAGACGGCGATCCAGATCATCGCGGACTCCGCGAAGGACGCGGGCATCAAGATCACGCCGGCCTACCCGGACTACAACTCGCTCGTCGACGAGCGCAACTCGGGCAAGTTCGAACTCGTCATCGCCAACGACAAGCAGATCGGCAACACGCCGTACAGCTACTACGACTACCTGTTCCACCTGCCGATCGCGGAGAACCAGACGTTCGCGAACTACGCTCGGTTCACCCAGGCGGGAGCGGCTCCGTGGGCGCTCACGCTGAAGCTGAACAAGATCAAGTCGAGCAACGTCCCCGCAGCAAAGAAGGTCAACTCGCAGATCCAGAAGTACATCCTCGACTACCTCCCCGCCATTCCGCTCTGGTACAACGGAATGTGGGCGCAGTACAACACCGAGGTGTGGACGAACTTCCCGCGGGCCACCGGCAAGGGCACGCAGACCACGCCGACGACGTGGAACGGCTACCTCAACATGACGGGCATCAACTCGCTCGCCAACCTCAAGCGCAACAAGTAGAGGGAGCCCTCCGACGAACGTTGCCTGTCGACTGCTGCACCCCGGTGACGGGGTGCAGCAGTCTGGAGGTCCGTTGACGTGACCCGCTACCTCGCGCGCAAGATCACGATCTACCTGCTGACGTTCTTCGTCGCCGTCTCGATCGACTGGGCCATTCCGCGTGTCATGCCCGGCGATCCGATCGACGGCCTCATCTCGCGAATCAACACCGACCCGACCGCGGCAGCGCAGCTGCACGGCTTCTTCACGGAGTCGTTCGACCTCGATCAGCCGCTGTGGAAGCAGTACCTCAACTTCTGGTGGGGACTCCTCCACGGCGACCTCGGCCCCAGCATCGCCTACGTCGGCTCGCGCGTCAGCGACCTCATCTGGGCGGCGCTGCCGTACACGCTCGCACTGCTGATCCCGGCGATCGTCCTCAGCTACATCGCGGGGAACCGCATCGGCGCGCTGGCCGCGCGCCGCAAGGTGCTCGACAACACCGTCCTCCCCGTCTCGTACGTGCTCACGGCCACGCCGTACGTCTTCCTGGCGCTCTTGCTCGCGTACTTCGTCGCCTTCCAGTGGGAGTTGCTGCCGGTTTCGGGCGCCTACGACTTCTCGCTGCAGCCCGCGTGGACGTGGGAGTTCTCACGCAGCTTCCTGAGCCACTGGATCCTGCCCTTCCTCTCGCTCTTCCTCGTGTCCTTCGGAGGCTGGGCGATCGGGATGCGGAACCTCATCATCTACGAGCTCGAGGCCGACTACGCGAACTACCTGCAGTCGCTCGGCGCCCCGAATCGGCTCGTCCGCAAGTACGCCTACTCGAACGCGGTGCTGCCGCAGATGACCGGCCTCGCCCTCGCCCTCGGCGTGATCGTGGGAGGCGCGCTCGTCACCGAGATCGTCTACGGGTACCCCGGCGTCGGCTCGCTCCTGCTCACGGCGATCCAGAACCGCGACTACTTCCTGCTCCAGGGCATCTTCCTGTTCATCATCATCGGAGTCCTCGTGGCGAACTTCATCGTCGACCTGCTCTACGTGGTCGTCGACCCGCGCACGCGGACCGGCCTCCAGGGGCAACAGTGACCGAGCTCGGACACGTCGAGAGCGTCTCCACCGGGAGCGCCGAGGTCACCGTCGTCATCGCCGAGGAGACGCCACCGCGTCGCTCGCGCAACGAGATCGTCTACTTCGCGCTCCGGAACACGAAGCTCATGATCGGGCTCGCCTTCGTGCTTGCCTTCCTCGTGCTCGCGATCGTGGGGCCGTGGTTGACGGACGCGACGCCGTTCGAGTTCGGCTTCCCGACCGGGCAGCCGCCGTCGTCCGAGTACTGGCTGGGCACGACCGCCCCCGGCCAGGACGTCTTCGCGCAGTTCGTCTACGGGCTGCGGTCGAGCTTCCTGGTGGGCGCGGTCGCCGGTGTCGTCGCCGGGATCATCGGCATGGCCGTCGGCTTCACCGCCGGCTACCGCGGCGGGATCGTCGACGACGTGCTCAGCATGATCACGAACGTCGTGCTCGTCATCCCCACGCTCGCGGTGCTCATCATCGTTGGCGCCTATCTGAGCGTGAGCAGCCTCCTCGGCGAGGCCGTCCTCATCGGTCTCACCTCGTGGCCCTGGGCCGCCCGCGCAATCCGCGCGCAGACCTTCTCGCTCACGTCGCGCGAGTTCGTGAGCCTCGCGCGGCTCACCGGCCGGCGCGGCTGGAAGATCATCACCACCGAGATCGCGCCGAACATGAGCTCGTACCTGTTCCTGACGTTCATCCTCCTGTTCGGCAGCTCGATCCTGATCGCGGCGACCCTCGACTTCCTCGGGCTCGGCCCGTCGAACGTGATGTCGCTCGGGCTCATGCTGAACCTGGCCGTCTCCAACGCGGCTCTCCAGCTCGGCATGTGGTGGTGGTTCATCCCGCCGGGCCTCGCGATCACGGCGATCGTGGGCGGGCTGTATGTGATGAACGTGGGCCTCGACGAGATCTTCAACCCGAAGCTGAGGAAGACGTAGCGATGCTGGCCGTCGACGATCTCCGCGTCTACTACAACACGCTCAAGGGCGACTGCCGGGCGCTCGACGGCGTCAGCTTCGGGGTCGCGGACGGCGAGATCATGGGCCTCGCCGGCGAGTCGGGCTGCGGCAAGACGACGCTCGGCAAGAGCCTCATTCGGCTCGACAGCCGCATGCGCTACGTCGACGGGTCGGTCGCGCTCGACGGCGAGCGGCTCCCGCTCGGAAACGACCGAGCGATGAACGACTTCCGCTTCCGCAAGGTCTCGATCGTCCCGCAGTACTCGATGAGCGCACTCAATCCGATTCGCAAGATCGGGCGGATGACCGCCGAACTGCTCGAGGCACGCGGCGTCGACGCGACCGACCTCCGGCCCGAGCTCGAGCGCCGCCTCAAGCTCGTGGGGCTCACGCCGGACGTGCTCGGCATGTACCCGATCGAGCTCTCGGGCGGAATGAAACAGCGCGTCGTGCTCGTCATCTCGACGCTCCTCGACCCGTCGCTTCTCATCGCCGACGAGATCACCTCTGCGTTGGACGTCTCCAGCCAGCGAGCCGTGAGCAAGATGCTCGTGGAGTTCCGCGATCGCGGCTTCGTGAAGAGCGCGATCATGATCACGCACGACCTCGCGGTGCTCTACCAGGTCGCGGACACGATCCTCGTCATGTACGCGGGCAAGCTCGCCGAGAAGGCGTCCGCCGAGACGATCGTCCGCTCGCCGCGACATCCGTACACGAAGCTCCTGCTCTCCTCGCTCCCAGAGGTCGGCGCGCGCTACGAGACGACGAAGCTCCACGGGATCCCGGGTCGCCCACCCTCACTCATCAACCCACCGACCGGCTGCAGGTTCCGTGACCGGTGCCCACTCGCCACGACCAAGTGCGCCGAGGAGCCGCCGTTCGTCGAGATCGGCGACAAGCACCACGTCGCCTGCTGGAACGCCTGAGATGCTGCGACTCCACGGCGTCTCGAAGACCTACAAGACCGGCATGTTCGGCCGCGGTGCGCTCCGAGCCGTCGACGACGTGAGTTTCGAGGTGCGCCCCGGCGAGGTCGTCTCGCTCATCGGCGAGAGCGGCTCCGGCAAGTCGACGATCGGGAAGATGATCCTCCGGCTCGTCCCGGTCACCGACGGCTCCATCGACTACGACGGCGCGGACATCGCCCTCGTGAAGGGGCGCGCGCTGAAGGGCTACTACCGGTCGGTCCAGGGTGTCTTCCAGGATCCGTTCAGCTCGTACAACCCCATCTTCAAGGCCGATCGCGTGCTCACGATGGTGAAGGCCGAGTACTTCCCCGACGTCTCGTCCGCCGGGTGGAAGCGGAAGATCGAGGAGTCGCTGCATGCGGTGAGCCTCAACCCGCCGGACGTCCTCGGCAAGTACCCGCACCAGCTCTCCGGAGGACAGCTGCAGCGGCTGCTCATCGCGCGTGCGCTGCTCCTCGACATCAAGATCCTCGTCGCCGACGAGGTGATCAGCATGCTCGACGCCTCCACGCGCATCGACGTCCTGAACCTGCTGGGCGACCTGAAACAGCAGGGCCTCGGGATCCTCCTCATCACGCACGACCTCGCGCTCGGCAACTACATCTCGGACAGCGCCGTCATCCTCCGACACGGACGGATCGTGGAGCGGGGCACGACCGCGAAGGTCTTCGACAACCCGAGGCACCCGTACACGCAGGCGCTTCTCGCCTCGGTGCCCCGCCTGGACGAGAAGTGGTCGACCGAGGAGTCGGTCAGCAGCGAGGCACTCGAGCCCGAGGCACCGGTCGGCCCTCTCGTCGAGGTCGAGGCAGGCCACTTCGTCGCCGGCGCGGCATGAACGGCGCGGCATGAACGACGCGGTAACGACGCAGCCCGCGCTGGCGACCGCCCCCATCCCCTGGGAGGAGCGTCCGCCCGGCGTCGACACCGTGCTCTGGCGGTCGAGCCGCAACCCGATCATCGCGCGCGACGCGATCCCGCGTGCAAACAGCATCTTCAACTCGGCCGTCGTGCCGTTTCGCGACGGCTTCGCGGGTGTCTTCCGCGTCGACGATCGACGGCGTGTGATGAACGTCCACGCCGGCTTCAGCGCGGACGGGCTCGACTGGCAGATCGAGCACCAGCCGATCCGCTTCCTCGCGGCCGAGGCGCGCGTACGCGAGATCCAGGAGGACTTCCTCTTCGCGTACGACCCGCGTGTCACGTGGATCGAGGACCGCTTCTACGTCACCTGGTGCAACGGCTACCACGGCCCGACGATCGGACTCGCGTACACGCACGACTTCGAGAGCTTCCACCAGCTCGAGAACGCGTTCCTCCCCTTCAACCGCAACGGCGTCCTCTTCCCGCGGAAGATCGGCGGCGCCTACGCGATGCTCAGCCGCCCGAGCGACAACGGGCACACGCCGTTCGGCGAGATCTACTACTCCGAGAGCCCCGACCTCGTGCACTGGGGCCGCCACCGGCACGTGATGGCGCCGGTGTCGCTCACGTGGGAGTCGACGAAGATCGGTGCCGGGCCCACGCCGATCGAGACGCCCGAGGGCTGGCTCGTGCTCTACCACGGCGTCCTCACCTCCTGCAACGGCTTCGTCTACTCGATGGGCGCGGCGCTCCTCGACCTCGACGAGCCGTGGCGCGTGCTCGCGCGCGGCAGCGACTTCCTCCTCGCCCCGCATGCGCTGTACGAGCAGGTCGGCGACGTCCCGAACGTCGTCTTCCCGTGCGCGGCGCTCGTCGACCATGCGGCCGACCGCGTCTCGATCTACTACGGCGGCGCAGACACGGTCGTGTGCCTCGCGCACGGCCACCTCTCCGAGCTCCTCGCCTTCGTCGAGCCTGAGGCCGGCTAGCAGTCCCGCGCCGACTGCGAGCTGGTGCCTGCGGCGACGGCCGCCTTCGCGGACGGATGCGCCGAGCGCAGCGACTCGGACGCGATCTGCTCGCGTGATGCCTGCTGCAGCTCGCTCAGATCGAGCGTGTCGGCCGGAGCGTTCTCGCGTCGCGAGAGTGCAAGGAAGGGAACTGCCAGCGCCGAGATGCCTGCGCCCATGAGATACGAGGGGGCGTATCCCCACACGTCCGCCGCACGGCCGAGCAGCGGCTGCGTCCAGACACCGCCGCTCGAGCTCATGAGCGAGTCGAAGGAGAGGATGGTCGCGCGCTGGCGCGACGGGATCAGGCCGTTGAGATAGGTCTGCCGGATCGGCATCGCGGCCGCGAACAGGAGCCCCCACGCGACGATGAGCGCGACGACCGGCCAGAAGCTGTCCGCGAGCCCGATCAGCCCGAGGGTGACCACGTTCAGCACGGCCATCACGATCAGCGCCGACGTGCGCCGCGTGAACTGCTTGCGGATCCAGGGCGCGGCGAGGCCGCCACAGATCTGAGCCCCGGCGACGACGGCGGCCACGATCCCCGCGATCTGGTAGGCCTGCGGATCGCCCCATAGCTCGAGCAGGTAGGGCTGCAGGGCGTAGAACACGTAGATCCCGACCCCGCCGGCGGCGAGCGACTCGAGCATCAGCCACTTGACCGCGGGAACGCGCCAGCCGTAGTCGATCGAGGCCGAGGCAACGTTCCGCACCTCCTGCGGGACGCTGCCTCCCTTCTCCGGCGTGAAGCCGAGGTCATGCATCAGCAGGTACGCGAGCACGAACATCACGACGAGGATCGCTCCGCGGAGCACGAACGGCACGGCCAGGCTCGTCTGCGCGGCCACGAATCCACCCGCGACCGACCCGCCGAGCATGGCGATCCCCGAGACGACCTGCCCGCGCGCGAAGACGGACTCGACCGTGCCGGTGAATCCCGTGGCCGTGAGCGCGTCCACCAGCCAGGCCTCGACAGCGCCCGAGAAGAACGTGAAGCCGAGGCCGAGCAGCATCGACACCACCGCCCAGGCCCAGAACGGCCCCTCGATCTTCCACAGCCCGACGTAGAGCAGCGTCGTCGCCGACAGCGTCACGGTGCCGAGCAGGTACGACATGCGCCGCCCCACCGTGTCGGCGACGATCCCGGTCGGCACCTCGAAGAGGACCATGCCGGCCGTGAAGAACGCGTTCGCCGTGAACGCCTCCAGGTTCGAGAGGCCGGCGTCGAGCAGGAAGATCGTGTTGATGCCCCAGATGAGCGAGGCTGCCAGCGTGTTCCCGAACAGGAGCAGGAGGTAGGTGCGCTGGATCGTGCGTGGTGTCGTCGAGGTCTCCGCCACGTAGGAGACCCAACGTATCCGCCCGGCCAGGCAGTCCCGTCGGCGCGCCGCCCGGCTCTACACTCACTCGGCCCGGGGCCGGTAGCTCAGTTGGCAGAGCAGGGGACTTTTAATCCCAAGGTCGTTGGTTCGATTCCAACCCGGCCCATCCAAAAAAGACCTGGTAAAGGCCGTTTCGACGCGCTTAGGAACCCTCGTCTATCACCGGCGTGGATCGTCGGAGGTCGCCGCGGATCATCGAACAACACAGGCTTCCTGGAGTCGTGTCAGACAGAAGTCTGATATGTGACGCAACTCTTCATCGCACCCAGGAGGTCGCCGGTTCGAGTCCGGCTAGCTCCATGAAAGACCTTGCAAACGTAGGTCTCTTGTTTTCTGGAGGGCCTGCGGATGCCTGGATCAATATGAATCCACGCGCCCTCTTCGCAGGTGTGCTCAGAGACAGCGGAAGCCAATCGGCGCACTTGCCGCGCCTCTCGCTTTTCGTCGAGGCGACCGACAGCGGAGGTTTCTCGCGGACCGTTCTGCCCCCTTCGAGAGGGCGGGTCGCTTGAACCGTCGCTTGAACCAGATGAATGAAAGTCGGACTATTGGCGGATGACGGATCAGGACGGCGGCCGCGGCACCGGCGTCAAGACGTTCTTGATCGCCGACGTACGCGGGTACACGACATTCACGCAGACTCGGGGTGACGA
>JBKPLV010000190.1:0-10409 GCA_046731795.1 Actinomycetota bacterium
TTGCCGATGAGCTCGCGCACCTTCGCCTGCACCGCCGGCATGCGAGTCATGCCGCCGACGAGAACGACGTGCTCGATGTCGGCGGCCGTGAGACCGGCGTCGGCAAGCGCCTGCTTCGTCGGGGCGACGGTGCGCTCGAGCAGGTCGTGCGCGAGCTCGTCGAGCTTCGCGCGCGTCAGCTGCAGGTCGAGATGCTTGGGCCCTTCAGGCGTGGCCGTGATGAACGGCAGGTTGATCTGCGTCGTCATCGTCGACGACAGCTCGATCTTCGCCTTCTCGCCGGCCTCGTAGAGGCGCTGCAACGCCATCGGGTCCTGCCCGAGGTCGATGCCCTGGTCGCGCTTGAACTCCGCGATCATCCAGTCGACGACGGCCTTGTCGAAGTTGTCGCCACCCAGGTGGTTGTCGCCGTTCGTCGCCTTCACGTGGTAGACGCCCTCGCCGAGCTCGAGCACCGAGACGTCGAACGTCCCGCCGCCGAGGTCGAAGACGAGGATGGTGTGCTCCGCGCCTTCCTTGTCGAGGCCGTACGCGAGCGCTGCGGCAGTCGGCTCGTTGATGATCCGCAGGACGTTGAGCCCGGCGATCTTGCCGGCGTCCTTCGTCGCCTCGCGCTGCGCGTTGTTGAAGTACGCAGGGACGGTGATGACGGCGTCCGTCACCGTCTCGCCGAGATACGACTCGGCGTCGGCCTTCAGCTTCTGGAGGATCATCGCCGAGATCTCCGGCGGTGCGTACTCCTTGCCCTCGGCCTTCACGCGCACGTCGTCGTTCGGCCCCTGGGCGACCTCGTAGGGGACGATCTTCATCTCCTCGGAGACCTCGTCGAACTTGCGCCCCATGAAGCGCTTGATCGAGAAGATCGTGTTCTGGGGGTTCGTGACCTGCTGGCGCTTCGCGGGTGCGCCGACGAGCCGCTGGCCGTCACGCCCGAAGGCGACCACGGACGGGGTCGTGCGTCCGCCCTCGGCGTTCGGGATGACGGTCGGCTCTGAGCCCTCGAGGACGGCCATGCACGAGTTGGTCGTTCCGAGGTCGATGCCGATGGTCTTCGCCATGTGCTGCTGCTCCTTTGCTTGAGTCCTGTTGCAGTGAAAACCTGAGTCTCACCGTAGCAGATCATCGTCGCAGGAGATCGGCCCTTTCCTGCAGAAGACGACGCCATGCGGCTCGTGAGCGACGCCCAGCTCCAACGACTGAACCGCGCAGTCGTCTCGGGCCGGATCATCCCCCTCCTCGTCGCCGTCATGTTCCTGGTCGGGCTGGCCGGAACGGTGGCGGTCGAGTTCCTGAGTCCGAACAGCTTCGACAGCTTCGGTGACGCGGCCTGGTGGGCGGCGACCACGGTCACGACCATCGGCTACGGAGACGTCGTCCCGGGCACGAGTGGCGGCCGGGTGATCGCCGTCTTCGTGATGTTCGCGAGCGTGGCGACCGTCTCGTTCACGACCGCGGTCGTGACGGCGTCGTTCGTCGCGTTCCAGCAGCGTCGGCTCGGACCCGAGACCGAGCGCCACCAGGAGCTCGTCGAGACCCTGGCCCGCGTCGAGGCACGCCTCGACGCGATCGAGCGGACGCTCGCTTAGCGGTAGAGCCCGATCAGCACGCCGCCCGCGACGACCAGCGCGGCGCCGAGCACGAGCCGCCGTCCGACGTGCTCCGAGCTGCGGAGCACGAGCCACGAAAGCGTCACCCCCCAGAGCGACTCGGTGGCGACCATCGGGGAGACGACGGACACGCGGCCGCGGCTGAAGGCCTCGAAGAGGAAAACGTACGAGAGGCCGTAGCAGAGTCCGGCCGGGACGAACGCACGCGCGGCCGGGCGCGTCACCGCCGACCGCCTCCACGCAACGAACACGAGCGCGACGGCGCTTCCGGTCAGCATCGCGACGGACGCGGCCAGGACCGGCGGCACGTCGGTGGCGTCACTCACGAGCCAGCGAACGAGAGTGTCCCTCGTTGCGAACGCGGCCGTCCCGATGAACGCATACACGAGGCCGATCCGCTTGAAGTGCTCCGGCCGGGCGCGGTCGCTCGCGAGGAGAACGCCGCCCGTGACGATGAGCGCCGCGCCCACGACCAGTCCCGCGACGAGCGGCTCGTCGAGGAAGACGAGAGCCGTCGCGACCGCGAAGAGCGGAGCCGTCCCGACGGTGACCGACGTCCGCGAGGCGCCGGCGTCGCGGACGCCGAAGGTGAACAGGATCTGGGCGATCCCTGGCGCAAGCAGGCCGGCGAGCACGAAGGGCCACGCGCTCGCGAGGTCCCAGTCGCCTCGAGCGACGGTGACCGCGAGCGTGACCGCCGTTGCCGGCAGGATCGTGAACAGCGATCCGACCTCGGGCGCGACCCCCGTCCGGAGAGCGATGCGCACGAGCACCGTCATCGCGCCGAACAGGAACGCGGAGCACGCTGCGAATACGACTGCTGTCACGCGACGGCCCCGCGGCGGGAGATCCGGCGAAGCGCGGACGCCGCGGCAGGCTCTGCGACGAGGATCCCGGCCATCATCACGCCGCAGCCGAGCCAGCCGACCCAGCCGAGCACCTCGTCCGCGAGGAAGACGCCGGCGAGCGCCGCGAACGGCGCCTCGAGCGTGAACACGAGCGCTGCCCGTGCGGCCGTGGTCCGCGCCTGGACCCAGGTCGCGATGAGGTAGCCGAGAGCGCCGGCGAAGACGCCGGTCACGACGAGCGCACCCCACACCGTTCGCCCGTGCGGAACCTCGAGGTCGCCGAGCGCCAGGGCCACGACAGTGAACGCCGCGGCCGACGTCGCCATCTGGAGGAAGGTCAGCGCGCGCGGGTCGTACCGCGGCGCGTAACGCTCCATGGCCGTGATCTGCAGGGCCTGGAAGAGCGCGTTCGCCAGGACGAGGAGGTTGCCGAGCGTGGAGCCGCCGGGCACGCCGTTCAGGAGCAGTAGGCCCGCGACCGAGAGCCCGATGCCGAGCCAGAGCGCTCGCGGCACCGCGGTCCCGAAGAAGGCGAGCGCCAGGAGCGGCGTGAAGACGACGTAGAGGCCGGTGATGAAGCCCGTGCTCGCGACGGTCGTGCGGTCGAGCCCGGCAGTCTGCAGCGCGTACGCGGTGGCGAGCAGCCCACCGACGCCGATGCCGACGAGGAATCCCGATCTCGGCATCCGCAGCAGCGAGCCGAACGCGAACGGGGCGAGGACGACGGTCGAGATCGCGAAGCGCACGGCGAGGAACGCGAACAGCGGGTAGAGCGCGATCGCGTCCTGGACCTGGACGAAGGTGACGCCCCAGATGACGGTAACCCCGACGAGGGCGGCGAGAGGGCCAGGTCGGCGCACCGGCGGGATTCTCTACGCTCTTCGCGGGTGACTCTTACCGACACATTCGACAGGCCTGTGCGCGATCTCCGGATCTCGGTCACCGATCGGTGCAACTTCCGGTGCGTCTACTGCATGCCCAAGGAGGTCTTCGGCCGCGAATACCGCTTCCTGCCGCGTCGCGAGCTCCTCACCTTCGAGGAGATCGAGCGCGTCGCGCGCGTCTTCGTGGACCTCGGCGTGCGCAAGCTCCGGATCACCGGCGGGGAGCCGCTCGTCCGGCGCGACCTCGAGCACCTCGTCGCGGCGCTGGCCGCGATCGACACGGGCCTCGACGTCACGTTGACCACGAACGGAGCCGCCCTGGCGCAGAAGGCGCAGGCGCTCGCCGACGCTGGGCTGGCGCGGATCACAGTGAGCCTCGACTCGCTCGACGACGAGACCTTCCGCGCGATGAACGACGTCGACTTCCCCGTGGCGCGCGTCCTCGCCGGCATCGACGCGGCCGCGAGCGCCGGCCTTCCGGTCAAGATCAACGTCGTCGTCAAGCGCGGGCTGAACGAGACGTCGGTGCTCGACATCGCGCGCAGGTTCCGGGGAACCGGTCACACCGTCCGCTTCATCGAGTTCATGGACGTGGGCGCGACCAACGGCTGGCGCATGGACGACGTCGTCCCGGCCGCCGAGATCGTGTCGATGATCGGAGCGGAGTTTCCGCTCGAGCCGGTCGCTCCCGCGTACCGCGGCGAGGTGGCCGATCGCTACCGCTACCTCGACGGCGCCGGCGAGATCGGCGTGATCGCGTCGGTCACGCAGCCCTTCTGCGGCGACTGCACGCGTGCGCGCATCTCGGCCGACGGGAAGCTCTACACCTGCCTGTTCGCAGTACGCGGCCACGATCTCCGAACGCTCCTCCGCTCGGGCTCCTCCGACGAGCTCGAGGAGACGATCCGCGCGGTCTGGACGCGCCGCGCGGACCGGTACTCGGAGCTCCGCACCGCCGACACCTCGAGCCTCCGCAAGGTCGAGATGTCGTACATCGGCGGCTGAAGCCGGCCGCACCGTCCTAAGCCGTCGGCTCCGTGGCTGCCGCCGCGGCGATCGGACGCTGCCTCGTGAACAGCCCGTGGCCGGGCTCGAGGCTCGTCCCGCCCGAACGCAGGATCATGGCGACGGAGACGAGGACCGCGCCTCCGGCAACGGCCATCTGCGTCGTGATGTCCTCGCCGAGGATCAGCCAACCGAGCGCGACCGCCACGATCGGGTTGACGTACGCGTACGTGGAGACGAGCGAGATCGGAGCCACGCGCAGCAGCCAGACGTACGCGGTGAACCCGACGAAGCTGCCGACGACGATGAGATATGCGAGCCCGAGCACCGCGTCCTGGGTCCAGGTCGCCGCGCCCACCTCGCCCGACACGAGCGAGATGCACGCGCACAGGATTCCGCCGCAGAGCGACGCGAGCCCGGCCGAGACGATCGGCCGGGTCGGCAGCGGAGCGCCGCGCGAGTAGAGCGAGCCGACGGCCCAGCACATTGCGCCGAGGACGATCACGAGCGCCCCCACCCGATCGACCGATCCCTCGCCGAACGGGTCGAACAGGAACGCGAGGCCGAGGAACCCCACCGCGATGCCCACGTACGCCCTCGCCGGCAGCCGCTTCCCGAAGCCGAGGCGGTCGAAGAGCGCCATCCAGATCGGGATCGTCCCCACGAGCAGCGCAGCCACCCCAGCAGGGACGGTCTGCTGAGCCCAGGCGAGCGAGCCGTGCCCGGTGACGAAGAGGAGGCTCCCGAACACGAATGCCGCTGCGATCTGCCGGCGACCGATCGGATCGCCGCCGCGATCTCCTCGAGGAAGAGACACGGCGAGCAGCACGCCGCCTGCGACGAGATGCCGTACCGACATCGCGAGGAACGGCGGCAGGTCGCGGATGACGATCGCGAGGGCGATGAACGTCGAGCCCCACACGACGTAGACGGTCACGAGGGCGAGCCACACCCGCACGCCGTATCGCGCCGCCACGACCCGATCGTGCACGGCTCGCGAGCATCAGCTCAAGTAGGCCTACAGTCCCGTTCGATCACTGGAGCTGATCCTGGGTGACCGTTTTCACGCGAGCGGCACCGGGAACGTCTCGACTGGGAACCTCGTTAGAATCGACCAGCCGTGTCGACGCTCGCCCAAGAGACAACGCGACGCCTGCCACGGGGGTGGGCTCACCTCGCCTTCCAGTTCTTGATCTGGATGGGCTTCTACGTCGCGTACCAGATCGTGCGCGGCGTGGCCGATCGCGACGTCACGGACGCGTTCCGGAACGGCGAGTGGGTCATCCATACCCAGCAGCATCTCGGTGCCCTCTTCGAGCCGACGGTCCAGCGCTTCGTCGACAGCTCGACGATCCTCGTCACGCTGACGTCGTACACGTACTGGCTGTCGCAGTTCGCGGTCGTCGGCGCCACGCTGCTCTGGGTCTACTTCCGCCACCAGGAGCGCTTCGCCGGCTTCCGGAACTGGCTGATCATCGCCAACCTCGTCGGGCTCGTCGGCTACATCTTCGTCCCGACGGCGCCTCCGCGGATGTTCCCGGAGTGGGGCTTCGTCGACACGCTCGCGCAGTACTCGTCGATCAACCACGACAGCGGGCTTATCCACGCCGCCGCGAACCCCTACGCGGCGATGCCGAGCCTCCACGCGATGGACGCGCTCATCGTCGGCATCGTGATGTTCGGCGTCGTCCGCTCGAGACTCGCGAAGGCACTGTGGCTCGCCTGGCCGCTCTGGGTCGGGTTCGCGGTGATCTCGACGGGCAACCACTACTGGCTCGACGTCGCGGCAGGCTTCGCGCTCGCGCTGCTGACCGGGCTCGTGCTCAGCCGGACCCGGCTGCTCCGCCTGCGGCACGCGTGACCGACCAGGAACCCGCGCCCGAGCCGCGGGTCAGCCAGCTCGATCGCGTCAAGCAGGAGTACACGCAGGCTGCGCGCGAGATCCTCCAGCGCTCCATGCGCGGCGTTGCCAAGACGAAGCTGACGCCGGACATGCTCACCCTCGCCGGCGTTTCGCTGTGCCTCGCCGGCGCCGTGCTCGTGGGGTTCGAGGACCGGAACGAGAAGCTCTTCTTCTGGCTCGGGGGCTTCCTGTTCGTCGTCGGCTCGATCGCGGACATCCTCGACGGCGCGCTCGCACGCGCCGCGAGCAAGGGGACGGTCTTCGGCGCGTTCCTCGACTCGACCTTCGACCGCCTCGGCGAGGCGGCGATGCTCACGGCGATCGGGCTCGTGTTCATGCGCGACGGCAACTCCATCGCCCTCGTCGCGACCTTCGCGGCAGTGATCGGCTCCTTCCTCGTCAGCTACACGCGGGCAAAAGCCGAGGCCCTCGGCCTCCGCGGCGACGTCGGCTTCGGCTCGCGCGTCGAGCGAGTGGTCCTGATCGCGGTCGGGCTCGGCCTTGCACCTTGGGGATGGCTCCAGTGGCCGATCTACATCCTCGCCGCGATGGCGTGGATCACGGTGGTCCAGCGCATGCTCTTCGTGCGGCGCCAGCTCCGCGAGCTCGCTGAACAGCCCTCCTGAGGTGTTGGGACCGCGCTGGGCGGGTACCGAACCGGCAAAGCAACTCGAGGAGGTGGGCTGTCGTGGCCACCACCAAGCAGGTTCGAGCCGCGAAGCAGAACATCCGGAAGGCGCGGGCAGCCGCAACGAGGAAGCGGACGATCGCGCATCTGCCCGAGTCGACGCGCCGTGACCTCGGTAAGCAGGCCTCGAAGGCGCGCCAGCGCGGCGGGCGGCCGGGTCACGCGCTCGAGGACCGCACGCGCGAGCAGCTCTACGAGCTCGCGAAGAAGCGCGACATCCCCGGCCGCTCGAAGATGGGCAAGTGGGATCTGATCCGCGCCCTCAGGGCATGAGCGGCTGAGATGCGCTAGAGTGCTAGCACTTTGGCTGCTAGCACTTCAGAGAAACGGGCGGGCATCCTGGTTAGGATGCCCGCTCCCTTGAAGGGGGCGCTCGTCCGCGAGACTGCACGGCGGGCCTCCAACCTCAACGACGTGGCCGTCGGCATCCTCGCCGACGAATTCGGCGTCCGTTATTCGCCTACGGGAAGACGCCGCAAAGTGCTAGCAGGTGGGAGCCCAGTGATCCTGCTCCGCGTTCCGCTGGAGCTGAAGAGCGAGATCCACGCGGAGGCGTCGCGGCGCGACTCCAACGCGAACGACGTCATCCTCTCCGCGCTCGCCGACGGGCTCGGCGTCCCAGCGCAGAGCAATCGCAAAGGAAGGAAGCTCATGGCAAGCCAGAACGGCTCGAAGAACGGCGCGCGCGCGAAGGACAAGGTCCGCGTCGCCCTCATCGGAGTGGGCAACTGTGCCAACTCGCTGCTGCAGGGGGTCGAGTACTACAAGGATGCGAAGCCCGAGGACAGCGTCCCGGGACTCATGCACGTCGACCTCGGCGGCTACCACATCTCCGACATCGAGTTCACGGCCGCGTTCGACGTGGTCAAGGGCAAGGTCGGAGTCGACCTCGCCGACGCGATCTGGGCGCATCCAAACGACACGATCAAGTTCGCCGACGTGCCGAAGACGGGCGTGAAGGTGTCGCGCGGGATGACCCACGACGGCCTCGGCAAGTACCTCTCGCAGGTCGTCGAGAAGGCGCCGGGCTCGACCGACGACGTCGTCGGCATCCTCAAGGAGACCGGAACCGACGTCGTCGTGAACTACCTCCCGGTCGGGTCGGAGGCCGCGACGAAGTGGTACGCGGAGCAGATCCTGGAGGCGGGCGTCGCGATGGTGAACTGCATGCCGGTCTTCATCGCGCGCGAGCGCTACTGGCAGAAGCGCTTCGAGGACGCCGGCGTGCCGATCATCGGCGACGACATCAAGTCGCAGGTCGGCGCGACGATCACGCACCGCGTCCTCACGACGCTCTTCGGCGATCGCGGCGTGCACCTCGACAAGACGATGCAGCTGAATGTCGGTGGCAACTCCGACTTCCTCAACATGCTCGAGCGCGAGCGCCTGGAGTCGAAGAAGATCTCGAAGACGAACGCCGTCACCTCGATGCTCGACTACGACATCGGCGACCGGAACGTCCACGTCGGCCCGTCCGACTACGTGCCGTGGCTCACCGACCGCAAGTGGGCCTACATCCGCATGGAGGGCTCGTCGTTCGGCGACGTACCGCTCAACGTCGAGCTCAAGCTCGAGGTCTGGGACTCGCCGAACTCGGCCGGGATCGTCATCGACGCGGTCCGGCTCGCGAAGCTCGCCCTGAACAACGGCATCTCGGGCGCGCTGGAGGCGCCGAGCGCCTACCTCATGAAGTCGCCTCCGAAGCAGATCCGCGACGACGAGGCGCGGGAGGACATCGAGCGCTTCATCGTCAAGAACGCCGTCACCAAGAAGACTGCGGCCAAGGCGTAGGCGGCTCCCCCGATCAGCATCCGCGTGGCGGCGACCCCTTCGTCGCCGCCACGCCGAGCTTGTAACTTGCGGAAAGTGAGCCTGCGCATCTGCTTCGTCACGCCGTTCGCGTGGTCGCAGCCGCACGAGGTGAACGCACACGTCGCCGGTGCGGCGGACGCGCTCAGGGCCCGCGGCCACGAGGTGACCGTCCTGGCGCCCTCGTCGCGGGCGCGTGATCTTCTTGCCGGCCGCCGCGCCCTCCAGCGTGGCGACGATCTCGACCTGGTCGCGGTCGGTCCCTCGGTTCCGCTGTCCCGCCGCACGAACATCGGCGTGCCGGTCGCCGTGCGCGCGAACCTCCGACTCGCGCTGACGACGGGACGCTTCGACGTCGTGCACGGCTTCGAGCCGGGCCTTCCGAGCCTCTCGTACCTCGCTCTCACGATGACGCAGGCGCTCACTGCGGCCACCTTCTTCTCGGCCGACCGCCTCGGATACCCAGCACGCAGGTCCCGTCGGGACCGCCTCCGCACACGGGTCGACGCACTGCTGGCGACCTCGCGCGAGACCGCCGCGGCCGCCGGCGAGCGCTTCGAGGGCGAGTATCGCGTCGTCCCGCTCGGGATCGACCTTGCGGTCTTCTCGCCGGCGACGAAGCGCAACGTCATCGCGATCGAGCTCGAGGTCGCGGGGCGCCAGACCACGCGGGCCCTCCTTCGCATGCTGACGGCGCTGCCCGGTTGGGAGGCGACCCTCATCCACACGAAGCCACTCGGCTTCCGTCCGGCGATCCCGCGTTCCGTGCGGAGCCGGGTCCGCGTGAAGGCCGTGCGGACACCGCAGCAACGGCGGGTCGCACTAGGCCCGGCTGCGATCTTCGTCCCGGCCCCCGGCGGTGAGGAGCGACTCGCGCTCGAAGCCGCCGCGTGCGGTGCGGCGATCGTCGACGGACCGGACGATGCCGAGCGCCTCGCTCGCGACGCGAGCGCGCGTGAGACCGAAGCGGCCGCGTCGCTCCGCCATGCCGAGACCCAGACCTTCGGAGCCCTTGCAGACGAGCTCGATGCGACCTACGAGCGCCTTGTGCGCAAGCGCCGGGCACGTTCGGACCGCGACGGCGACCCGCTCGTAGACCGAGACTGGATCACGGTCGACCTCCACATGCACACGGACTGGTCCCACGACTGCTCCATTCCTGCCGGCGAGCTCGTCGAGCATGCCGAGGCCATCGGCCTCGGAGGGATCGCGGTCACCGATCACAACGCGTTCGGCGGAGCGCTCGAGGCGGTAGCGCACGCCGGCGGCGGCGACCTGATCGTCATTCCGGGCGAGGAGGTGAAGACCGACAACCAGGGCGAGGTGATCGGCCTCTTCCTGCAGGAGGAGATTCCTCGCGGGATGACGTTCGCCGACACGACCGCGGCCATCCGCGAGCAGGGCGGGCTCGTGTACGTGCCGCATCCGTTCGACCGCATGCACGCGATCCCGGATCCGGCGACGCTCCACCGCCACGTCGCCGAAATCGACGTCCTCGAGGTCTACAACGCGCGGCTCCTCCGCGATTCCTTCAACGACGAGGCGCTGCGCTTCGCGCGCAAGTACCGCTTGCTGCAGGGCGCGGGCTCGGACGCGCACGTCCTCCAGGGCGTCGGCACGGGCGCGGTGCGCATGCGTCGCTTCGAAGGACCGGAGGAGTTCCTG
>JBKPLV010000191.1:0-6106 GCA_046731795.1 Actinomycetota bacterium
GTCACGCCCGAGCGCTCGGCGAAGGTATCGACCTCACGGTGGAGGATCTCGCCCAGCGGGCGGGAGATGACGCTCTTCGTCTCGAGCGAGTGGGCGATCTCGCGCAGCTGCCGGTCGAGCTCGACAAGGCGTGCCGAGAGATCGTCGAAGCGCCCGTGTGCCTGCTCGCGGTAGTCCTCGAGGATGAACGGATAGACCTGCTTCTGGAGCAGCTGGACGTCGGCCGCGAGCGCGAGGACGTCCTGGATCGGGCCGTCATGGAGGTCGAAGCCGAGTCGCATGAGCCGGCGCTCGGCGGACGCGATCAGCGTGCGCTCGCGACTCGCCGAGTGCTCGAGCAGCCTCTCGCGCTCGATGACGGGGCTCAGGGCCGCGGCCGTCTCGCCGAGGTAGGCGTCAGCGACATGCTGCTCGACGCTGCCGATCCGCCCCACGACGGCGGCATAGGCCTCGCCGAACCGGAGGACCGGCGCGGCCCGCAGCTGCGAGCCACCGAGAAGCGAGAGCCGTGACCGCCCGCGCAGCGTCGCCTTCGCCTCGGCTCGCACGCGACGGCTCGGACGTGGGTCGCTCCCCAACGCCAGCAAGCAGTCGAGGCCGCTGGTAGTACGCACCCACAGGGTGACGTCGTTCAACACGTCGAGACCGAGCAACAGGCCGAGCTGGAGCTCGATCGCGAGAAGTGGCGGAAGCTCGAGCAGGCGCGGACTGCGAACCACCTCGCGGAAGAGGACGTAGCGAGCGGCAGAGAGCGGGAGCGCGCAAGCCTCGGCGATCGCGGCACCGGCCCCGCGGACGTCGGACTCGTCGAGCTCGAGTGCGGCGCCCAGCTCCACGATGGCCGTGGCGGCGTACCAGACGGATGCGAGCCCGTCTCCGACCTCGTCGTCCGCGTAGCCCGCGTGCAGGCGCTGTGCGTCGGCGAGCACCGAGTCCAGCACCGGCCGGATCTCGTCCGTGCAACCTTCGAGGAAGTACCCATGGAGCCTCGTCAGCCGGCCCTCGGGGCCGCGGTAGGCGGGCTTGGCCGCCGGCAGCGACCGAGGGAGGGGGGTGGATCCCCCCGAGCCTATGTGCGTGCCTGCCTCCGTCATGCGCGAGCTACCGACTCATCTTCGTGAATTCCCGCACGAATACAACAGTCCTGCCGGCCCGCGCGCCCCCCTTTTGCATGGATCAACCTCCGCCAGGAGGCGCCGGCGTCGAAAGCTTGTCCGACAGTAGCCGCTCGACGTCCTCGAGCAGCTCCTCTGTCTCGTTCCAGCGGTCGAACACGCGGACGCCGGATGGGCTCCTCCCACCCGTGTCTGCGGCGATGATCACGGGAACCTCGGGGCGGCGAGAGCGCGTCGCATTTGCCGTTCGAAACGCGTCGGCGACTGCGTCGGCCCCGTCCAGGACGGCGATGTCGACGCTGGGATCGAGCACGGCGTCGGGCAGCCGTTCCGGCGTCGTCAGCTCCTCGACCTCCAGATCGCGACCCCCGAGCAGGAAGCGGGCGAGGCGGAGGAAGCGCGGGTCGCTGCTCGCCACGAGCACATGAGCCCGTGGCTCGTCGTCCTCGTCGTCGAACGTGACCGTGCCCCTGTCGGTGCGCGCGTCGGCCGCGCTCCGCGAGGCCCAGGCGACGCGGTCGCCGAGCTCGAGGCCGCGGGCGCGGCACTCGCCTGCGGCGAGCTCGACCACCTCGCGCGCGCCACGACACGAGACGGTCCGCCACGGGCCTACTTCGTGCTCGATCCGGATCACGACCTGGTCGGCGTCGAGGAAGATCGCATCGATCGGGAACCGCATGAAGGCCGTATGGATGCTCCAGCCCGGGCGGAGCACCATCCCTTCGCCCTTGCGGAGGTACTTGCGTCCCAGCAGGCCCCGCATTCGACGGTGCGCCCGGTCGGCGACGACCACTCGTTCGCAGACGATCCGCCCGTCCTCCCGGCGGAGCGTCAGCGCGGCCATTGCGCCTAGCTGAACGCGCCGATGATGTTGATCATCATCGGCGTCAGGATCACGATGAAGAGCGCCGGGAAGATGAAGAAGATCAGCGGGAAGAGCATCTTGATCGGCATCTTCTGTGCGCGCTCCTCCGCCATGGCTCGGCGCCGCTTGCGCATCTCGAGCGAGAGGTTGCGCATCGTCGTTCCCATGGACACGCCGAGTCGCTCGCCCTGCGTGATCGCACGGACGAAGATGCGCATGTTGTCCGCGTCGGCACGCCGACCGAGGCTCTCGATTGCCTGACCGACGGAGAGACCCATCCGCTGCTCCTGAAGCGTGAGGCGGAGCTCCTGCCCGAGCGGGTCGGACATGCTCTCGGAGGCGACGCGCATCGACGCGAGGATGCCGAGGCCAGCCTCGATGGTCACGACGAGCAGGTCGATCATGTCCGGCATCTGCTTGTCGATCATCTCCATGCGCTTCCGCCGCTTCAGCTCGACGTAGTACGTGGGCGCAAACCAGCCGCCGACTCCCGCAGCTACGGCGAGGAGGATCGCGAAGATCAGCGAACCGCCCATTGCGGGAATGAGCCACAGCATGACGAGCGGGAAGGCAATTACACAGAGAACCTGGTATCCGAGGATCTTGCGCGGCGTGGTGCCGTACATGCCGGCGGAGACGAGCTTCTCGCGAATCTTCGCCTCGCTGAAGCGACCGGACCGCCGGGCCGCCCAGTCGCCGAGTCGATTGGCCAGCGAGTCGATGGGACGATGCGCGGCGGACTCGGCATCCGAACCGCCGCTTGCTTCCGCGACGTAGCCGTAGGTCTGGATCTGGTCGATGGTCGCCGACGATCCGCGTGACTTGCTGAGGTTCGCAACGAGGATCGTGATTCCGGCTCCCAAGAGCAGAACGCCTGCGACTGCGATCAATCCAATGCCCATGTCACACGTCCATCTTCGCGATTTGCTTGATCCAGAGCGACCCGATCAGCACGAGGAAGGCACCGGCAACGAGCGCGATCTGGCCGGCGAGCGAGTGCAGCATCGGGTCGAGGTAGTCTCCGCCCGTAAAGGACAGGGAGAGCAGCACGAAGATCGGCAGTCCGGTGAGGATCCAGCGCGAGATGCGAGCCTGCGCCGTGAGCACATCCACGAGCCTGCGCAGCTCCATCCGACCGCGGATGACCTCCGCGACGCGGTCGAGCACCTCGGCCGTGTTGCCTCCCGCCTCGCGCTGCAGCTTCATGACGAGCCCGAGCTGCTCGGCGTCGTAGCTCTGCATGCGCCGAGCCATGACCATGAGCGCGTCGTCCAGCGGCACGCCGAGTTGCTCGTCCTGGAGCACGCGGCGGAACTCGGACTTGGAGGGCTCGACTGCGCTGTCGACCATGACGCTCAGCGCACCCATCGTCGAGTGACCCGTGCGCATGGCGCCCGCGAGCACGTCGAGATTGTCGGCGAGCTGCTCTTCGAACGCCTTGCGCATCTTCGACACCTTGCGTGTGACGAGAAAACGCGTGAAGAACGGGGCGAGCAGCCCGACGAGCAGTCCCCAGAGGTTCTGGAAGACGACTGCGGTCACGAGGGAGGCAGCGATGCCGCCGACGATCGTCCAGCCCGCGATGGCGAGCGGTGACATCCCGAAGCCGGAGAGCTCGACATCTGACTCGAAGCGCTGCCACCAGCGCTGACCGCCGACGGTGCGCTGCGCGGTGTCGGCGAGCATGGACGCGACCTCTGCGCGGCGCAGGCGAGACTCTTCCTCGCTCGGCACCGTGACGTACTGAGCCATCCGGCGCCGTAGCGAGCGGTTGCGGACGTCGATCGCAGAGAAGATGGCAAACCCCACGAGCGCGAGGACCGAGACGATGACGAAGATCATCAGCCACGGGGAGGTGATGACGTCCTCTTCCCAGCTCTGCTCGAAGGTGCCCTGGTTACTCAGGTCGAGCGCCGGGGTCGTGTACTTGGCGGTCGCGGGGGCCAGCCCTGCGACCTTGACGACCACGACTGCCTGGCGCTGCGACGGCAGCAGCGAGCGGTACGTGACTTCGTACTCGTTGGAGAGCTGCTGCCCGATCTCCTGGAAGATGGGCTGGAGCTCTGCCGGTGTCGCCGTCTCGACGTACTTGCCCTCCGTCCGCTCGGCGAGGCTCTTGAGCGTCTCCGGGTTGTACTGCGGCGAGCTCAACCCGACCGAGATGACGCGGACGTTCGCGTCTGCAGCTGCCTGAAGTGCTTCGGCTCGCGACGCGCTGCTGCCGATGTCCGTGCCGTCGGAGAGCAGGACGACGGTCGTGCGCTCGAGGCCTTGATCCTTCGCCAGGTCGACCGCGTTGAGGAGCGCGTCATAGATGTGCGTGCCCTCGGACGTTGCGGGTGTCTGGGAGACCGACTCGGCCAGATCCGCGGACTTGGTCGTGAAGTCCGTCAGAACGCTGTCATCCGGGCCGAACACGACGATCGCGACCGGTAGGTCGGATTTGCGCTCCGCAAGGAACGCGCGAGCCGCAGCCATGGCGTTCTGGATGGGCGCCCCCTTCATGCTGTTCGAGGCGTCGATCAGGAGGATGGCGCCGCTCTTGCTGCCACCAGGTGGTGCGACCCCGAGAGCCTCTACCGACTGGTCGTTCTCGGTCACCTGGACGTTCGACGTCGTCAGCGGCCGCGTGGTGGGGAGCGTGACGAGATACGCCCGATCCGGGAATCCGGACGTCGTCGACTCGCTCAGCGTCGGCGGCAATGACGACTGGGCCGGGGCCTGGCCGAGCGCGAGCGTCGGCAGAGCGAGCGCGGCGACAGCCGCGCTCGCGATGAGCAACCGAAGACCGCGCATCAACCCGTCGCGCCCCGGACCTCGTCGAGGGAATGGACGCGATCGCCGAACATGCTCTGCGGCAGCTCGATGCCGCGCTTCCGGAACTTCTCGAGGAAGACCGGGCGAAGGCCGGTGGGTCGAAGGCCGCCCGTGATCGTGCGGTCCGGCGCCACCGCGTCGATGTGGAACTCGAAGATGTCCTGGAGCTGGATGACGTCCGACTCCATGCGGAGCACCTCGGTGATGTTCACGACGCGGCGCGAACCGTCTTCCATGCGGTCGATGTGCACGAGCACGTCGATCGCAGCGGCGATGTGCTGCCGGATCGCCCGCAGCGGCAGGTCGTACCCGGCCATCATCACCATCGTCTCGATGCGGTGGAGGCCGTCCCGCGGGGTATTGGAGTGCACCGTGGACAGCGACCCGTCGTGACCGGTGTTCATCGCCTGGAGCATGTCGAGCGCCTCGGCGCCGCGAACCTCGCCCACGATGATGCGGTCCGGCCGCATACGCAGGGAGTTGCGCACGAGGTCACGAATCGGGATGTGACCCTCGCCCTCGATGTTCGGCGGGCGCGCCTCGAGACGGAGCACGTGCCGCTGGTGGAGCTGGAGCTCCGCCGCGTCCTCGATGGTGACAATGCGCTCGTTGTTCGGGATCGAGGCCGAGAGCGCGTTCAGCAGAGTCGTCTTGCCCGAGCCCGTGCCGCCGGAGACCAGCATGTTGCACTGGGCTTCGATGCAGCGGGACAGGAACTCCACCGACTGCTCCGAGAGCGAGCCGATGTTGATCATGTCCTCCATCGAAAGGCGACGGCGGCTGAACTTGCGGATCGTGAGGAGAGGGCCCGACAACGAGAGCGGGGCGATGATCGCGTTGACGCGGCTCCCGTCGGGGAGACGCGCGTCCACCATCGGCGAGGACTCGTCGATGCGGCGTCCGACCTGCGAGACGATCTTGTTGATGATGCGGCGCAGGTGCGACTCGTCCGTGAAGCGGACCGTTGTCTCGTAGAGCTTGCCGCCGCGCTCGATCCAGACGTCGTCTGGGCCGTTGCACATGACCTCGGTGATGGAGTCGTCGGCGAGCAGGCGCTCGAGCGGGCCGTAGCCGAGGATGTCGTCGAGGATCTCCGACGTCAGCCGCTCGCGATCCTCGCGCGCGATACCCGGCTCGTCGTTGAGGAGCCGGCGCACGTCCGCGGTCACGCGGTCGCGGAGCTCGTTCGGGTCGACGGAGACGTTGAAGAGCTGCGGTCCGAGCTCCGAGATGACGCTCATGTGGACGCGGTTCTTGAGCTCGGCGAACGGCTCCTGCTCTCTGACCGGGCCGCGCTGATGCGAGATTC
>JBKPLV010000192.1:0-10684 GCA_046731795.1 Actinomycetota bacterium
TGATTGGCAAGGAGTCCCGACGGCGGAGATCGCGTCGACGCTTCGACTCAGCATCCCTGCAACACATGCTCTCGTGGGAAGAGCCCGGCGGTCATTGGCGCACGTGCTGTCGACGCCGCGTCGCTCCCTGGCGGGGCTGAACTTCCCGACACTCGTCTATCAGCTCAGGTGTTCGGTAAAGACGCTGTTCGGCGGTGTCGGCGCGAAGGTCGCCGCCGTCACGCTGGTCGCCGGCGTTGCACTCGGGACGACGACGCTAGACCTCCGGGCGCATGCGTCAGGTGCCTCACCTGCACAGATGGCGAGGCTCACTGCCACGTCCGTATCGGTGGCGGCCCGCGGAAGGACGTCGAGATCGGTGCCCTCCGGGCCCGCACGTGTCGTGCCTCTTCGCCGGTCGCGCGTTGCGGCTCATGTCGAGCCTGCTGCCGCAGCGTTGGTCGGAGCGAACGCGCCGCGCAGCTCGGCTCCTCCCTCCGCGACGCCGCAGACGACCGCCGATCCCGCGGCCCCGGTTACGAGCCCCGGCGAGGAGGGGTCGGCGAGCCGGCCCTCGGCCGCAACGGATCCGTTGCCTCCGCTCGAGGTGGCCCCGGTCCCGGACGTCGAGGTCGACCTGCCGGCCCTCCCGGATGCCGATCTGCCGGTGCCGTCACCCGCCGTTCCGGCCCTTCCGGAGGTGGAGGATCCCGTTTCCGAGCTGCCTTCGGCGCCGCAGACCGTCGATCAGGCGCTTCCGCCGCTGCCGTAGCCTCGCGGGCGCTGAGCGGCCGACACTCCTAGCGCTCTAGGCCTGTGCAGCCACGCAGGCGCTTCCAGCTCGCGATCTCGGCTCGACGTGCCGTTCCCGTGAGCGGACGGGGCGTGCCGTCGACGATGTGCGCCGGCTCCCAGCGGTACCCGGCGACCCGTCGTCCGTCCACGGTCACGAGGAGGACTCCAGTCTGCGTCGACAGCTCGCTCGTCCCATACCAGACGAAGTTCCCGAGCCCGTAGTCGATGAGGGCGCTGCCCAAGTGTCCCGCGCCTTCGAGCCGATGCGCGTGCCCGCCGACGACCACGTCCGCGCCCGCCGCAACGAGCTGCCGCGCCAGCGTGCGCTGATCCGCCGACGGGCACTGCGCGAGCTCGACGCCCCAGTGCAGGAAGACGACGACGGTGTCGGAGGTGCGCCGCGAGGCTCGCACCTCCTGCAGCAGCCGCGGCACGTCCTTCGCCGAGGCGAGGCCGGGCTTGTGCGGTCCCGCCGTCCAGGCCGAGACGAGCTCATCGTCCAGAACCTGCGTTGCGCCGATGACGGCGATGCGCTGCCCGTTGATCGTGCGCCGGAACGGCCGGTAGGCCTGCGCAGCGTTCAACCCGATCCCGATGAGCGGGAAGTGATAGCGCCTCGCCGCGGCCAACGAGTCGCGGAGGCCCGACTCGCCGAAGTCCATGCCGTGGTTGTTGGCCATCGACGCGACGTCCACGCCGCCGGCACGAAACGCGGCGAAGGCGCTCGGTGGCGCGCGGAAGACGAACTCCTTGGCGACCTGTGAGCCTCCGTTGGTCACGGCCGTCTCGAGGTTCACGACCGCGAGGTCGGCTCGGCGGAGCACCGGCGAGATCGACGCCAGGACCAGCGCGGGGTCGGCCGCGAGCTCCGTTCCGGCCGTACCTTCGAAATGGACGTCGCCGCCGAACGCGAGGACGACGGGTCCCTTCGCTTGCGAGGACGCGTCGGCCCCTCGACCGAAGTCGTCGTCGACCGCGCCGACGAGCAGCACGACGCCGATCACGGCGAGCGCGAGAGCACCGGCGAGCTTTGCGATTCCGGGCACGAGGAGGGGGCGGGAAGGCGGCAGGTTGGCCCCTCACGATAGCCAGCTCTTGAAGTAGGCTCGGCCCGTGCGGAAGGGGATCGCTCAGCTCGTCGCGATCGGGGTGGTCATCGGCATCGGGGTCACGCTCGTGGCCGTCCTCTTCCAGTGGCTGCCGACCTCGGCGAGCGAGGAGTTCGACCGGATCCAGGACATCTACTGGTTCGCGACGATCATGTCGATCGGCATCTTCTCGCTGGTTGCGGCCGTCATCGTCTACTCCGTCTGGAAGTGGCGCGTGCCTGCCGACGACGACTCCGACGGCCCGCCGATCCACGGCAACACCGGCCTCGAGATCGTGTGGACGGCCATACCGGCGCTGCTCGTGATCGTGCTCGGCATCGTGAGCGCGTTCGTTCTCTCCGAGAACGGGCAGGCCGGCCCGAATCCGCTGCAGGTCAAGGTGATCGGGCAGCAGTTCGCCTGGAAGTTCCAGTATCAGGAGGGCAACTTCCAGACCGGCGAGCTCGTACTTCCGGTCGGGCGCGAGACGAAGTTCACGATGGAGGCGGTCGACGTCATCCACTCCTTCTGGGTGCCGAACTTCGGTCAGAAGATGGACGCTGTCCCGGGCATCGAGACGACGATCCTCGTCACGCCGAAGCGGACAGGTGAGTTCGCCGTCGTATGCACGGAGCTGTGTGGCCTCGGGCACGCGACCATGCGCGCGAAGGCGCGCGTCGTCCGTCCGTCCGAGTTCGAGAAGTGGGTCCAGGAGCAGAAGGCATGACCGCCACGCATCCCGAGCAGGCGGAGCAGTACCCGTCGCACTTCGAGCCGCCGCGCGGCGCGGCCTGGCGGCTCGTCTTCGGGCCGGGTCTCGTGCGCGGCGCCTGGATGGCGCTCCTCGGCTTCGGCCTCGGGACCGCGCTCGTGTGCCTGCTCCGTTTGTGGTGGAGCTGGGATCCTGTCTGGAACACGCAGGTCGTCCTCGTCGTCGGCGGAATGGTCGCCGCGCCGATCTTCTTCCTCGGCGGAATTGGGGCCTTCGACTACTGGCTCTACTACCTCTCGGGACGCCCGACGCGCGCGGAGGACCACTCTGGCCACGGCGCGCGCACGTGGAAGGACTACTTCCGGGTCAACACCGACCACAAGGTCATCGGGGTCCAGTACCTCGTCACGACCTTCGTCTTCTTCGTGATCGGCGGGCTGTCGGCGATGCTCTTCCGCGCGGAGCTGGCGCAGCCGGGCCTCCAGTTCGTCGACTCGCAGACGTTCAACGGGCTCGTCTCGGTCCACGCGACGCTCATGATCTTCCTCTTCATCATCCCGGCGTTCGCGGGGCTCGCGAACTTCGCCGTCCCACTCATGCTCGGTGCGCCGGACATGGCCTTCCCGCGCCTGAACGCGCTCTCCTACTGGCTGCTGCCGATCGCCGGGATCATGTTCGTCGCAAGCTTCGCCGCGCCTGGAGGCGCGTTCGCGTCGGGCTGGACGGGTTACGCCCCGCTCTCGGAGGGCCAGCCGCTCGGGCAGACCTTCTTCAACATGGGGGTCCAGTGGGCCGGAGCGTCGAGCATCCTGACGGCGCTCAACTTCCTCGTGACGATCATCACGATGCGCGCGCCGGGGATGACGTTCTGGCGCATGCCCCTGCTCGTGTGGGCGAACTTCACGACGTCACTGCTGGTCGTCCTCGCGACACCGTTCATCGCCGGCTCGCAGTTCTTCGTGATGTTCGACCGGATCCTGCACACAAGTTTCTTCACGCCCGACAACGGCGGCTACGTGCTCGGGTACCAGCACATCTTCTGGTTCTACAGCCACCCGGCCGTCTACATCATGATGCTGCCCGGCTTCGGGATCGTCTCCGAGGTCATCTCCTCCCAGTCGCGCAAGCCGATCTTCGGCTACCGGCTGATGGCGCTCTCTCTGCTCGGGATCCTCGTCCTCGGGTTCTCCGTCTGGGCCCACCACATGTTCGTCGCGGGCATGGCGGACTGGCTGCGCGTCCCGATGATGGTGACGACGCTCCTGATCGCCGTGCCGACCGGGATCAAGGTCTTCTCGTGGATCGCGACGCTCTGGCGGGGCCGGATCCACCTGACCACGCCCATGCTCTTCGCGCTCGGCTTCGTGACGATGTTCGTCATCGGCGGCCTCTCGGGCATCTACCTCGGCTCGGTGCCTATCGACATCGCCGCCTCGGACACGTACTTCATCGTCGCGCACATTCACTACGTGCTCTTCGGCGGCTCGGTGTTCACGATCTACGCCGGCGTCTACTACTGGTTCCCGAAGATGACCGGCCGGATGTACGACGAGCGCCTCGGGAAGTGGCATTTCTGGCTCACGTTCGTCAGCTTCAACGCGACGTTCTTCCCGATGCACTACGTCGGTCTGCGGGGGATGCCGCGTCGCGTCTTCGACTACGACCAGGCGTTCGGCGACCTGAACCTCTTCATCTCGATCTCGTCCTTCGTGCTCGGGGCGTCGTTCGTCGTCTTCGCCTACAACATGGCCATCAGCTGGGTGCGCGGCCCCGTGGCCGAGGCCAACCCGTGGCACGCGCGCACGCTCGAGTGGCAGGTCTCCTCGCCGCCGCCGATCTTCAACTTCGATGAGATCCCGCAAGTCGTGGGCGGCCCGTACGAGTACGGCGTGCCCGGCGCGCGCCACGCCATCCTCAGCCCCACGAAGGAGGCCCAGGAGGTTCCCGCGTGACGGACGAACCGACCGTGGTCCTCGTCGTCGCGAACGAGACGCTCGTCGGCGACGAGCTCATCGACACGCTTCGCCGCCGTGCGCAGGCAGGGCCGATCCGGGTCGTCGTCGTCGCGCCGGTCACGCAGCCTCGCGAGGGCTACGTCGTCTACCGCGACTCGCGTCGCTCCTCGGCGGGCCGTCGGCTCGAGCGCGTCCTCACCATGCTCAAGCTCGCCGACATCCCCGCGCACGGCGCCGTGTTCGACGACGAGCCGCTCGCGGCCGTGAAGGACGTGCTCGCGTCCGAGCATGTCGACGAGATCGTGGTGTGCACGCATCCGGAGGCGAAGTCCGGCTGGATGCGCAAGAACCTCCTGGACGAGATCCGCAGAGTCGCGGGCGATCGCCCCGTGGAGCACGTCGTCTCCGACGTCTCCGGTCGCGCAGGCGCGAATGTGCTCGTCGTCGCCAACGAGACCGTGCTCGGGGAGCCGCTGCTCGACCGAATTCGCGCCCGAGCCGAGGAGGGACCCGCGAGCTTCCTCATCGTCTGTCCGCAGAGTGACCCTTCGCGCGGCGAGCATCCCGACGCCGAGCGGAGGTTGCGGGTGGCGCTCTCGGTCCTCCGCTCCGAGGGCATCGACGTGCACGGGCAGATCGCGCACCCTGATCCGTTCGTCGCCACCATGGAGGCGGTCGAGGACGAGCGCACCGACGAGCTCATCGTCTCGACGTTCCCGGGTGAGCGCTCTGGCTGGCTGCGGCGAGATCTCATCGGCCGCTTGCGCTCGCAGACCGGCTTGCCGGTCCAGCATGTCGTCGTCGAGGAGCGCGTGGAGGCGGCTGTATGACGTCTCACGCCGAGCCGCTGCACGCCGGCGGACACGATGAGCACCACGGGCCGCCTACGGCGCATCAGAGCTCGCGCGTCGACGCGCGCACGCTCGGCATGCTCCTCTTCATCGGGTCGGAGATCATGCTCTTCGGCTCCTTCTTCGCGGCCTACTTCTTCGTGCGCGTCGTCAACCCAGCCGCGCCCGCCGAGTGGCCGCCGGCGCCGTTCGAGTTCCCCGTGTTCGTGGCAGGCGTCAACACCTGCATCCTCGTGACCTCGAGCTTCACGATGCATTGGGCCCTCCAGTCCATCAAGCGCGGCGAGCGCGCCGCGTTTCTCGGCGGCATGGTGCTCACCTTCCTGATGGGCCTAGCCTTCCTCTGCACGCAGGTCATCGAGTACCTGAACGTCGGCTTCAACACCGGCGACGGGGCCTTCGCCTCCGTCTTCTTCGGGCTCACCGGCCTCCACGGTGCGCATGTCGCCGTCGGGCTCAGCCTCCTGCTCATGGTCATCATCCGCGGCTTCCGGGGGCACTACTCGCCGGAGCACCACCACGGCGTCGAGCTCCCCGGGATCTACTGGCACTTCGTCGACGTGATGTGGATCGTCGTGTACACGACGGTCTATCTCCTCTAGGGAGGACGCATGGAGAGCCCTTTTCGTAGTGAGGAAGCGGCTTTCCGGTTCCTGCTGATCACGATCGGAGCGTTCGCGCTGATCGTGGTCGCGTCGTGGATCTCGGCGTTCCTCGGCTTCCTCGTGTTCCTGGGGCTCTCCGCCGCCGCGGTCGCGGTCTACCTCCGCCAGCGCGGTCCCGCGCCCGAGCGGGAGCACGTCGAGCAGCTCGGAGAGGCGGGCGAGCGGCGCGTGCTGGTCGTCGCGAACGAGACCGTCGGAGGCGAGGAGCTGCTCAGCGCGATGAGCACGCTCGCGCTGAGCCAGCGCACTCAGTTCCTCGTCGTGTGCCCCGCGCTGAACTCCCGGCTCAAGACCTTCACTTCGGATTCCGACCCGGCACGTGAAGCGGCGCAGGAGCGCCTCGACGACACGCTTGCCCGTCTCGCCTCAGTGGGGATCGAGGCGCGCGGAGAGGTCGGCGATGGCGACCCGCTCGTCGCCGTGGACGACGGCGTCAGGACGTTCGGGCCGAACGAGATCGTGATCTCGACGCATCCGCCCGGCAAGTCGAACTGGCTGGAGCGCGGGGTCGTCGAGTCGGTGCGCGCGCACTACGACGTCCCGGTCACGCACGTCGTCGTGGACCTGGCGGCGAAGCGAGCCTAACGCCCGCCCGGGCGGGTAGTAGCCGCGACCCGGTCGCGAAGCGACCGACTTTCGGATCTTCTGCGGACCGGGGCTCGGCGGTAGCCGACTTCCGGTCTTGCGCAAGTCACTTCCCAGCAACCGACGAGACGTAGTCCGCGACCGCCTGGATCTGCTGGTCGTCGAGCTTGCCCTTGAAGGGAGGCATCCCGCCGCCGCCGTTCGTCACCTGGGCCACGACCTTATCGTGGCTCGGCTTGGCGTCGTCGAGGTTCGGGCCGACGGTGCCGTTCGTGCCGGCGTCCGCGAGCGTGTGGCAGGCGGCGCAGTTCGCGGTGAAGATCGACTTCCCGTCGGTCGGCGCCTCCGCCTGCACGCCCGTTCCGGCGACCGATCCGACGTAGGTCGCGACGTCGTCGATGGCCGCGTCCTGGTCGTCGACGCAGAAGCCCGACCCCTCGACGTCATTGCACGACGGAAGGGTCGTGTCCGGCTCGGGCATGCCGGGGGAACCCGTCGAGGGGTGGGTGATCGGGAACCTGACCTGCGTCGACACCACCTGCGTGAACGTGTCCGACGTCATGCCGGACTCACGAGCCTGTGCGAAGGCGTCGTCCAGGTTGGGCCCGACCGTCCCGTTCGTGCCGGCGTCCGCCAGCGTGTGACAGCCGCCGCAGGCCTGCACGAAGAGCTTCTTGCCCGAGCCCTGGCTCCCGGAGTCGACGTACCCACCTGTACCGCAGCCGGCCACTGCGAGGACCAGCGCGCCCGCGCACGCGACGGCGACGAAGAGGGCCCTCACGGGAGGCGAGTCTAATGAGTCGGGCGACGGTGGAGGGCCCGTACCGACCCGGCCGCGAAGGGGGTGCCGCTAACCCGGGGCGGACGAGCTGTACTGCTTCAGCTGCTTCAGCTGACGCCGGACCTCCGGCGCGGTGGGGTCGTCCGGCGCGAGCTTGAGGAACGCCTTGTACGCGGCGATCGTGGTCGCCACGTCGCCCGCGGATTGCGCGGCCGACGCGAGCTCGAGCTGGACGCTCGGGTCCTTGGGCTCGATCTGCGCAATCTTGCGGTACTGGTCGACGGCCTGTCCCGCCGCGCCCTGCGCCTCGGACGACGCGGCCGAGATCTCGGACTCGTAGTTCGTGCTCACCGCGTTGGTGATCGGATCCGGCGCCAGCGGGCTCCCGCCGATCTGGAAGATCGTGTCGCGCACTCCGCCGGGCGCGAGATAGGCCGCCCGTGCCTGCCAGATCTGCGCCCTGTCCTGGGCTACTGACGCCTTCTGCAGGTAGAGCGCCGCGAGCTCGCGCAACGCGTCGGTGTCCTTCGGCCGCAGCTCGGTGTAGCTCGTGAGCGCCTCGATTGCGTTGTCCGTCTGGCCGTCGGCCTGGTACGCGGTCGAGAGGTCCTTGAAGGCCTGCGCGTCCTTCGGGTTGTCGAGCGTCCTCTGCTCTGCCTTCGAGATCGACGGCTGCCCGCCACCGCCCGCACCCTTCAGGATGTCGCCGAAGCCGACCCCCCCGGCGCCGACTCCGAAGCCGACGAACCCGAGTGCGAACACGAGGGCGAGGAACAGGAACATCCACTTCGCATGCCTGCGAAGCCTGGGGAAGAACATGGTGTCCTCGATTACGACGTCGGATCTGCGTGTTGCAGCAGCCGGCCTCGCGCGTTGCGCGCGGCGGCGGTCAGCTCGAGCCATGTCTTCCCTCCCTTCTCGTACCGCGGTTTGCCGGACACGAGAGTAGCGATGACGCTTTGTGGCGATCCTCCGAGCACGGCGCTCGTAACAGGATCTTCCCACGGGATGAAGGCCGTCTCGGCGAGGGAGAGGACGGTCAGATCCGCCTGCTTTCCGGGCACGAGCGAGCCGAGCGAGTCCTCCAGTCCGAGGGCTTTGGCGCCGCCGAGCGTCGCCAGCTCGAGCGCCTCGGCGGTCGTGAGCGCACCTGGGCGTCCCTCGCGCGCACGCGCGGCCAGGATCGCCGCGCGCATCTCGTCGAACATGTCGAAGGAGGGAGTGGACGCAGGGCTGTCCGTGGCGATGCACACGCGGATTCCGGCCTCCCGTAGCTCGCGCAGCGGAGCGACGCCGCAGCCGAGGAGCGCGTTCGATCGCGGACAATGCGCGACCGCGACGTCGTGCTCGGCGAGCAGCGCGATCTCCTCCTCGTCGGCCTTGACGCAGTGCGCCGCGATCATGTTCGAGTCAAGCAGGTCCGCGTCGGCGAGGGCGCGGATGCCGGTCGTGCCGGGCGGCGGCACGAGCAGCTCGGCGAACGACTCCCAGGCTCCCGTCCCGCTTCGGAGGAACTCGGTCTCCGAGTCGCTCTCCGCGAGATGAGTCGCGACCGGCAGGCCGAGCTCGTCACACGCGCGGTAGAGCTCGATCGTGCAGGTGTACGGCGCGTGAGGCGAGACGCCGAGTCGCACGTCTTCCGACAACGACTCGGCGATGCGGTCACGCGTGGGCTCGAAGCGATCGCGGATCGGGTCGTCCGTCTCGCCGAAGACCTCGAGGTAGATCGTCCCGCGGAGGCCGAGGTCGGAGCATGCCGTCGCCGCGGCACCGCTGAAGCTGCAGTCCCCGACGGTGGTGATGCCGGAGCGCAGGCTGTTGAGAGCACCGAGGCGCGCGATCGCCTCCATGTCGGCGAGCTCGATGCGCGCCTTGCGCTGCACGTGCAGCCCGATCCACTCCGCGAAGCCGAGCCCATCTCCGAAGCCGACGTAGACGTCGTACTCGAGATGCGTGTGGCCATTCACGAAGCCGGGGAGGATCACCGACTCGTCGTAGTGGAGGTCGCTTCCCAGGTCGTCGCGCGAGCCGACCGCTGCGATCAGTCCGCCGTCGTCGATCTGCACCGCGCCGTCTTGGATCGGAGGCCCCTCGACGGGGACCACCCAGTCCGCGCTGAGGGTCCTCACGAAAGCCCGGCTTCGGCGAGGTCCTCGTCCCAGCCGCGGCTCCAGCGGCGCTCCATCAGCACGGCGAGCCAGATCGATCCCTCGTACAGGACGATGAGTGGGATCGTCTCGAAGGCGAGCGAGACCGGGTCGACCGTCGGCAAGAGGATCGCGAAGACGAGCAGGAGGACGTACGCGATGCTCCGGTTCGAGCGCATGCGCTGGGTCGTGAGGATGCGGAGCCGCACGAGCGCGAGCACGAAGATGGGCATGAGGAAGCCGAGCCCGCCTGCGAGCAGCGTCAGTGCGGCGAAGCTGTAGTAGTAGCTCGCCCGGATCTGGATGTCGTAGATGTTGTCGTCGTATGACGTGAGAAAGTCGAGCGCGCGCGGCAGCACGACGTAGTACATGAAGAGCACGCCGAGCACGAACAGCGCAGTCGCCATGAGCACGAAGCCGAGCACGACGCGCTGGAAGTGCGGCTCGACCGCCGGGGCCAGGAACGCCCACACCTGCCAGAGGATCACGGGCAAGGTGATCGCGATCGCAGCGATCAGGCTGACCTTGATCGAGACCGTGAACGGCTCGACGACGCCGAGGGTCACGAGCTTCTTGTCGTCCGGGAGCGGGCCCGTGAGCCATTCCATGATCCGCTCGTGGAAGGCGAACGTAAGCGCGAACGCAGGGACGATCGCGAAGAGGGCGATGATCAGCCGTGAGCGGAGCTCGTCGAGGTGCTCGACGAGCGTCGCCTCTTCACCGTGGTCGAGGCGGCGCGGGAGCCACCGGCCGAGCACGTGCTGTCTCCCTTAGGAGACGGTCTCCCGCTCGCTCTCCGCGGCGGACGACTGCTCGGACGACTTGAGAGCGTCCACGATCGCCTGCTTGTCCTCGTCGCTCAGTGACTGCAGGTCGCGCGCGATCTGGGCGGGATTCGGTTGTGCGCTCGCCGTGGGCAGCTCGGCAGGCGTGGACGGCTCGGTCCCTATGACGGCCGACTCTGTGCCCGAAACGCCGTCTTTGAACTCGCGCATCCCCTTGCCGAGCGACCGTCCCATCTCTGGCAGACGCTTCGCGCCGAAGACGAGCAGCAGAACGACCAGGAGGATGATCAGCTCCGGGAATCCGACACCGAAAGGCACGGGCGCACCTTAGCGCAAGACCG
>JBKPLV010000193.1:0-3294 GCA_046731795.1 Actinomycetota bacterium
AGCAGGGGCGACAGGGATCGAACCTGCGACCTCTGGTTTTGGAGACCAGCGCTCTGCCAGCTGAGCTACGCCCCTGGGTTCGCGACGGAGTGTAGCCCTGCCTCGATGGACGCATACGCTTGCCCCGTGCAGCGCGCGCTCCTCGGCGTTCTCTTCTCGCTTCTCGCGGCGGGGCTCGCGCTCATTGCGGTCTACGCGGCTCTCGCCGGCGGCGGCGCGTGGGTCATCGCTCTTGCCGCGGGTGCGCTCGCGGTCTGGATGGGCGACCTCGCGCGCCGGGCCCTCGTCCGACGCCGCGCCTGAGGAATCCGGCTCGTCGCGGCGTATTCTCTTGCCGTGGCCGCGGCCGATCAGACTCAGACGCTCTGGCAGGAATACCGCCGGTCTCAGGATCAGGAGCTTCGCGACCGGCTGATCCTCACCTACGCGCCGCTCGTGAAGTTCGTCGCGGGTCGCGTGGGCGCGAGCCTTCCTGCGCACGTGGACGAGCAGGATCTCGTCTCGTACGGGCTCCTCGGTCTCATCGGGGCGATCGAGCGGTTCGATCCGTCGCGGGAGATCAAGTTCGAGACGTTCGCGATGGCTCGGATTCGCGGCGCGATCATCGACGAGCTCCGCTCGCTCGACTGGGTGCCGCGCTCGGTGCGGACGCGCGCGCGCCAGATCGAGCGCGCGATCGCGGCTCTCGAGAAGGAGCTCCACCGCGCGCCGACTGATGAGGAGATCGCGAAGAAGCTCGGCGTCACGGAGGAAGAGCTCGACGACAGCCTGCTCGAGATCTCGCGCTCCACGGTCGGTGCGCTCGACGAGCTGTGGTCGCCGTCGGCAGGGGGCGACGCGATCGCCCTCATCGACACGATCGAGGACGAGTCCGGCCCCGACCCCGAGAGCTCTCTCGAGCAGACCGAGGTGAAGGAGGCGCTCGCAGAAGCGATCTCGGACCTGCCCGAGCGCGAGAAACTCGTCGTCACGCTCTACTACTACGAGGAGCTCACCCTCCGCGAGATCGGCGAGGTGCTCGGCGTGACCGAGTCCCGCGTCTCGCAGCTGCACACGAAGGCGATCCTGCGCCTGAAGGCGCACCTCTCCGGCGCCTCCCGCGAACCGGCCGAGACGTGAGAAGGGCCCGCCGAAGCGGGCCCTTCGTTGTTGCCGCAGGGACGGCTCCTCGCCGCGCGGCTCAGGGGTTGCCGACCGGCTGGAAGTAGTTCGCGGCCGCGAAGCTCGCGATGTTCGATCCGAGCTGCCGGGCCTGCACGTCCCCGTTGCGGAAGTGGAGGCCGGCCCAGATGCGCGCCTCGACGAGCTCATTTAGGGCCTGATTGAAGCCGCTGAACGCGCGAGTTGCCGGGCCGCCGGGATTCACGAACACGCTTGTGATCTGGTAGCCGCCCGCCGGGGTGTCGCCGAAGAACATCCGCAGCACGCCGGTGTGCGAACTGTCGAGCCCGAGGTGTCCCGACGGATGCTCGGGATACGGCGCCGAGAGGAGCGGTGTCCATGTCGGGTCGGGCGAGGTCGCGGGGTTGCCGTCGTCGGCCGCCCTACGGATCGCCTGAAACGGCCGCCAGAAGCTGAAGTGGTACTTGTCGTTCCAGGTGTTGATCGCCGCATCAGCCGCGGCGAGGTTCTCCATCGCGAGGAGACGGGCGCTAGCCATGGCGTCGAGGTGGTTCCGCGCGATGAGCTGTCGGGCGACGTCGTTCCAGCTCGCGACGGGGTTGCTCTGCCACCACTTGGCGACGTACGTCTGGGTTGCGGTGCGGGCCGATGGCGTCACCACGCCGTCGCCCCCGAACGCCTTGACCTCGTTGACCTCCGCCGCGTAGGCGGAGCTGGTGAGCGGAAGTGGACCAGCGGAGCGGAACTGCGACGAGCTGTGCATCAGGAACGGCTTGACGCCGCCCACCCATGGAGTGGGGTCGAGCGCCGTCGTGCCGTTCGGCGCCACCTGATCGAAGTACCCAGGGTTCGCGTTCGGAACGAACTGGGAGGGCCCGAACCTTCCGTCGCCCTTCCTCGCGTCGATCATGGCTTGCGCGGCCGCCGTCCCGGCAGCGATTCCCATGTTCTTGAAGGGCGAATCGGGGATCGCGTTCTCCGATGCGTGGTACTGCGCCTCGAGCGACGCCAGCACAGCCCCTCTCGTGGGGAACGTGATGCTCGGGGGAACCGTCTCGACGATGTTCTTCAGAACCAGGTACGCGGCCGTCGCCACCGCGGCCTCGTCGGATGCGGTGTTGCCGAACCGCCTCTCGAGGAGGTACGGCCGGAAGTGCTTCGGCGTGATCGCGTTGACCGCGTCGTAGACCGCCCCCTGGACCATCCCCACGTTGATCTGAGAGGCAGGTGGTGCTCCGCTGGCCGGCCCCGGGAGCCCGGTGAGCGTGGTGACTGCGATCGCGTTCCAATTCGTTACCGCGTCCGTACCGGTTGCCGCAGGCGCAGTCGAGGCGCCTACGACACCGATCAGAACGAGTACGACCGTCGCGGCAACAACGAGCCAGGCAGGTCGTCTGTGTGTCACTTCTCTCCCCTCCTCGTCTAGGAAGGCCAAGAATCCGTAACGGGTGGCCTTGTTGCAATACGCACTTCGGCGTATCCTCGACCGATGAGTCGGCTCGACGCCCGAGACGTCCCCGCCCTGCTCGCGTTCGTGAGCGACCTGAAGGACGTCGACGACCCGCTGCCGTTTCCTCCACGTGTGCTTGCCGGGCTCGGGCGGCTGATCCAGGCGAGCACCGTCTCGTACTCGGAGCTCAATCCAGCCACCCGGACCTCGGTGTTGCAGGTCGTGTACGCGGACGGAGACGAAGAGGTCGTCGTGGGGGAAGACGGGACGGATGAGCTCTGGTGGCAGCTGCGGCCGACGCATCCCCTGTGTGGCCACCGGGGAAGGAGCGGAAACTGGACCGAGCCGCTGAAGGTCTCGGACTTCGCCACGCTGCCCGCGTTCCGCAGGACGAAGATCTACGACACCTACTATCGCGGCGAGCTCGACTACTGGCTCGATGTCGGGCTCCCCGCGACGCCGACGAGGACGAGGGTCTTCATCTTCACGCGCCGTGGCGGCGACGACTTCACCGAGCGGGACCGGCGCGTGCTGGACTTCCTGCGACCGCATCTCGAGGCGCGTGGGAAGGCAGCCCAGGACGCGGCCGTGGCCGCGTCCTCGCTCGCGGCGCTCGACGAGCCTGCGAGCGACGAGGCGCGGAGGATCGTGTTGTGCTCGGCGCGCGGGAAGATCGAGTTCGCGTCGCCGTCGTCCCGCGAGCTTCTCAGGCGGTATCTGGG
>JBKPLV010000194.1:0-5942 GCA_046731795.1 Actinomycetota bacterium
GCCTCGGTCGTGCCCGCGTCGACCGCGAACATGCCCTTCACGCTCTTGTGCCCGAGGTAGTAGGCCTCCACCTTCGCCAGCTCGTCGGGCAGGAGCGCACCGGTGGCGGTGACGCTCGTCTTGATCTTGCCCTTGCCGAACTTCTTGATCGCAGCCTGGAGGCCGTCGATGCGCGGCTGGATGTTGAGCTGGCCCGGCGTGGCGATGAAGAGTGCAACGTCGCCACTCGGCACCAGCTCGACGACGCGCTGGCCCATGTTGTACCCGGACAGGTAGAGATCCTGGCCGATGTAGGACAGGCGGCTGTTCGGAGCATCCGCGTTGTAGCTGAGCACCGGGATGCCCTTGCCGAGCGCTCGGTTCGTCGGGCCGTTGAAGGCGGTCAGGGAGACCAGCGCGACGGCGATGCCGGACGCCTTCGCCGTAATCGCGGCGTTGAACGCGTTCACCATCTCGGTGATGTCCGATGTCTTCGATCCCGTCCACTGGTAGCTGCACCCGAGCACTGAGCACGCGTCCGCCGCCCCGTACAGCAGCGGGGGCCAGAACGGGTTCGTGGTGACGTGGTTGACGAATACGAACTTCCACTTCGGATGTGGCTGGACGAAGCTGTCGGCGGCGAGCGCATCGACGACGCCGCCCATCGCGGGAGTGGCCATGACCGCTGCCGGCACAGCGAGCGCGGCTGCCCCGAGGCCAGCACGTTTGAGCATCTGGCGGCGGTCGATGATCATCTCGCGCCTCTCGTCGGCGTCCATGCCCTTCGGCTCCGGAGCGCCGAGGTCTTCAGGCTCCACTGATCCCTCCTTTGCTCGTCGAAACGACGAAAACGGAGGGCGAACGTAACACCTTTAGGTTCGGAAGTCCAGTTATAAGGTTATCGTATGACGAAAGGACGTTTGGTCTCGCGCAGAGGGGCCGGCTAGCCCTCCGAATGCTCGAGCACGACCTTCGCGACGATTCCTTCGCGGGCGTCCATAAGGGCGAACGCATCCTCGAAACGGGTGGCCGGGAACCGGTGCGTGACGATGCGGTCGAGGTCGACCAGACCGCGGTCCAGGAGGCGCACCATGCGTGACCAGGTCGACGTTGCGTACGAGCAGCTCCCGATGACGTCCATGTCGCTCAACATGATCCGGTCCGCCGGAAGCTCGAGCGTCTTCCCCTCGCCGGCGATGCCCAGCAGTACGACGCGGCCGCCGGGCCGCACGAGCTGCGTCGCCAGCTGAACGGCCTCCACGGCACCCGCGGTCTCGATCACCAGGTCGAGCGCGCCGCCGGCCAGCCGCTGGGTCGCGGCGACGGGATCCTCCTTCGCTACGTGCACGACGCCGTCGGCTCCGAGCGCTCGCGCGAATTCGAGCTCTTCCGGTCGCACCCCGTACGCGAGGAGCGCCCCCGGGGTGTACAGGCGCGCAAGCGTGAGCGCCAACGATCCGAGCGTGCCGATGCCGATCACGCCGATCGTCTCGCCGGGGCGCGGTCGGCCGCGCTCCAGCCCACGCAGGACACACGAGCCCGGCTCGATCAGCACGCCGGCCGCGAACGAGACGTCGTCCGGAAGGCGGTGCACCACATGCCGCGGAACGGCCACGTACTCGCCGTAGCCGCCGCCGCGCGTGAATCCGACCTGGTCGTAGTTCAGGCACAGCTGCGTGTCGCCGGCCTTGCACCGGCGGCAGTGGTTGCACGGGATCATCCCCTCGCAGACCACGCGGTCTCCGACCTCGAGGTCGGAGACACCGTCTCCGAGCTCCGCCACCGAGCCGCTCCACTCGTGACCGGGCACCACTGGAAACCGAACCCATCGCGGATCGGTGAGGCCCCCGTGGAGCATCTCCAGGTCGGTCCGGCACACGCCTGCAACGCGGCTCTTGACGAGCACCTCGCCGGGGCCGGGCGACGGCGTGTCGAGCTCGACGAAGGCGACCTCGTGCGGCCGCTCGATGACGACGGCCTTCACCGCTCGACCATAGCGCTGTCGAGATCGCGGAGAGCCGGATACAGCGCGCGGAAGCGAGGCCGCAGCTCCGAGTACGCGTCCTCCCAGCCGGGATTCGGCTCGACGACCTCGCGCGTACGGACGGTGGCCGCAACGGCATCGTGGAGGTCCGCGAAGAGACCGCCGGCGACGCCCCCGAGCAAGGCGGCGCCGAACGCGGAGCCCTCCTCGACCACGGTCCGCTCGAGCGGCAGCCCGAGGACCGCCGCGCAGATCTCGAGCCACAGCCCCGAGCGTGCGCCGCCGCCGGAGACGCGCGCGCGGGTGACCTCGACTCCGAGCCCGCGCAGGAGATCGAGCGAGTCGCGTAGCCCGAAGGCGACCCCCTCGAGGACCGCGCGGACGAGGGCTCCGCGGTCGTGCCGAAGCTGCAGTCCCGCGAAGGCGCCGCGGGCATGCGGATCGGCGTGGGGCGTCCTCTCGCCCTGCAGATACGGGAGGAAGAGCAGCCCGTCGGTACCCGGCTGCCAGCGCTCGGCCGCCGCCACGAGCGCGTCGAACCCGAGATCCGGTGCGATCGTGTCGTGCAGCCACTGGAGCGATCCCGCTGCCGAGAGCATGACGCCCATCGCCTCCCAACCGCCGGGAACCGCGTGGCAGAACACGTGCACACGCGCGAGCTCGTCCGGCCGGTACTCGGGCAGCGCGGCGAACACAACGCCGGAGGTCCCGAGGACGAGCGAGGCGGGCCCGGGGCCGGTGATGCCCACGCCGAGAGCCGCGGCCTGCTGATCCCCGGCGCCGGCCGCGACCGGGAGGCCACTCGCCGTCTCCCCCGAGACGTCCTGGGACTCGAGGGCGGGCGGCAGCCAGTCGTCACGGATCGCGAGCAGCTCGACGACCTCCTGGCTCCACCGGCGCCGAGCGACGTCGAAGAGCAGCGTCCCCGAGGCATCGGCGACGTCGATCGCCCACGACCCGGTCAGGCGGAGCCGCACGTAGTCCTTCGGCAGGCAGATGCGCGCGATCTGCGCGTACGTCTCGGGCTCGTGGGTGCGAAGCCACAGGAGCTTGGGCGCGGTGAAGCCCGGAAGCGCGCGATTGCCGGTGAGCTCGATCAGGCGGTCGAGGCCGACGACCGCCTCGATCTCCTTGCACTCCGCGCCGGTGCGCTGGTCGTTCCAGAGGATCGCCGGGCGCAGGGGCCGATCCGAGCCGTCGAGCGCCACGAGGCCGTGCATCTGGCCCGAGAGCCCGATGCCTGCGACCTCCTGGCCCGCCGAGACCTCGGCGAGCGCCGACTCGGCGGCGGTCCACCAGTCGTCTGGGTCCTGCTCGGACCAGCCAGCCCGAGGAGTCGACAGCGGATAGCCGCGCTCGGCGTGCGCTGCGACCTCGCCGGACGCGGTGACCGCGAGCGCCTTGACGCCGGTCGTTCCGACGTCGAGGCCGACCGCGACGCTCACCTACGCTCCGAGGGCCGCGTACACGAGCTCGTACGCGCGGACCGCATCCTTCTGCGCCTGCGCCTCGCGCAGTGCCGCGTCGTCGATCTGCGCGGCGACCGAGTCGATGAAGCGCCACTGCAGGACGCTTCGGCGCACCGCCGCGACCGCGTCCTCCGTGTACGGGTAGAGGTCGAACCCGAGGCGCTCGCCATTGTCCCCGTATCCGGCACGCCGTAGCTCGAGCGCCAGCTCGAGGGTCTCCATGAACGCGGTCGCGCCGACCATGTTGTCGTCGTCGAAGGTGCCCCAGCCGGAGTTAGCGTGCTGGTGGCCGAGCAGGCCCTCGGCGGCGAGCAGCGCTGCGTACTCGGCCAGCGACTCCCCGTTCATGAGGAGGTGCTGCCAGTCCATGTTCACCTTCACGTTCGCGATCCCGCGCGCCCGGAGCGTGTGGATGACGTGCAGCGTCATCCCGATGTTGCGCATGAGGATCTTCATCGCGGGCTCGGAGTTCTTGTGCTCGAGGAAGAGCGCGATCCCGTGCTCCTCGCAGCGCGTTGCGACCTCGCCGACGCCGTCGATGAACCGTGCCCAGGCTTCGCCGTACGGCGTCTGGAAGGGGTAGTTGTAGCCCTCGACGCCGGGCCACAGGATCATCTGCGCGCCGACCGATCCGGCGAAGTCGGCGGCGCGAAGCGCCTCGGCGAGCGCCGCACTCCGCACGGAGTCGTCCGGAGACGACAGGGCGCCCCTCCCGAACAGGGGGTTGAGGTGCGTTCCCGTCGCGATCGCGTAGATGCCGTGGCCGTCGAGCGCGGCATGGACCTCGTCGAGGTTGTCCTCGGAGAGCTCCTGCGGGTAGTGGAACTCGTAGTCGTCCATGAGGTCGTCCAACCCGGCGACCGCGCGCGACACCTTCACCGCCGTCGATTCGCCGGCGTGCTCGGGCTGGTAGCCGCCCGGCACGAAGCGCGTCACCATCGGCCCGAGGGCCCAGATTCCGAGCGAGGTCTTCATGCGGCCCTCCTTCGCCGTCGGTGCACAGAGCGGCCTAGTATCTCGCACCTGGTCGGCCGCGAGGAGAGGAGGGCGTGTGGGCTCTGAGGGAATCCGCGAGATCGGCGTCGGGATGCTCGGGTACGCCTTCATGGGCAAGGCGCACTCGAACGGCTTCCGCAAGATCGCGTACATGACGTGGCCGCCGCCGCTCAGACCACGCCTCGTGTCGATCGCGGGTCGCGACGAGCAGGCCGTGAGCGAAGCCGCCGACCGCTACGGCTTCGAGCGCTGGACGACGTCCTGGCAGGAGGTCGTGGCCGATCCGGAGATCGAGCTCTTCGACAACCTCGGGCCGAACGCGCTCCACGCCGAGCCGACGATCCTCGCCGCCGAGGCCGGCAAGCACGTGGTGTGCGAGAAGCCGCTCGCCCGCACGGCTGAGGAGAGCTTCGAGATCTGGCGGCGGGTCGCCGCGACCGGGGTCAAGCACATGTGCGCCTTCAACTACCGCTTCGTCCCTGCCGTCCGGCTCGCTCGGGAGCTGATCGATGCGGGCGAGCTCGGCGACATCCGGCATTTCCGCGGCCGCTACCTCCAGGACTGGGGCGACACCGATGCGCAGGTCTGGCGCTTCGACGCGGCCGAGGCCGGCTCGGGCGCGCTCGGCGACCTGGCCGCCCACGTCGTCGACCTAGCGCGCTACCTCGTCGGCGAGATCGAGGAGGTCGGCGGCTTCCTCAGCACGTTCATCCCGGACCGCCAGGTCGACGACGCGGTCGAGGCAACCGTGCGCTTCTCGAACGGCGCGGTCGGCACGCTCGAGGCGACGCGGCTCGCGCTCGGGCGGCGCAACGCCTTCCAGTGGGAGATCAACGGGACGAAGGGGTCGCTCGCCTTCGACATGGAGCGGCTGAACGAGCTCCAGGTCTTCAAGACGGGCGACGCGCGGACCCGCGGCTTCACGACGGTCCTCGTCTCGGAGGCGACCCATCCGTTCTGGCAGCACTGGTGGCCGCCCGGGCACATCGTCGGCTGGGGCGACACGTTCGTCCACGAGCTCCACCACTTCCTGACCGCGATCGCGGAGGACGCGGACGTCGCACCGCACGGCGCGACCTTCGAGGACGGCTACCGCGCCGCTGAGGTCTGTGATGCGATCGTGCGTTCCGGAGAATCCGGCCGCCGCGAGCCCGTCGAGTACATGGGACTGTAGAGGCTCGTTCCGTGCGTTCTCAACGCATTGACCCGCACCGGATTCGTACTAGAGTCCCCCCCGCAGGCTACCCCTCGTCAAGGAGGATGCAGTGAAGGGAGTACCACGGAGGTCAGCGACGCTCCTCGTCGGAGTTGCCGCGGTCGCAGTCGCCGTCGCGGTCGTCGCGAGCGGCGCGACCGCCCGCTCGGCCCAGACTGGCTCGGTGTGCGTCCTTCTGCCGGACACGAAGTCGTCGGTCCGGTGGGAGCAGTTCGACAAGCCGGCGTTCGTCAACGCGTTCAAGAAGGCGGGCATCAAGGCCACGGTCGTGAACGCGCTGAACGACCCGCAGAAGCAG